>CAYWUK010000017.1:0-5459 GCA_964461475.1 uncultured Dehalococcoidaceae bacterium | reverse complement strand
CCGATGCGCTGCAATACCCCGGCGTCAACCAGGAAGTGCTGCCCCAGCCCCTTTTTCGCTTTGAGGTCGAAGCGGCGCAGCAACCCCCTGGTCTGGGCCATAAGGTCTTTGTCCAAATATCGCCTTCCTGAGGGGCGACTGAAAACCGCCCCGTGCCTTTAAAATATAAGAGGCCGTGCACCTGCCCTCGACCCTGCCCGATAGCTTGCCTGAGCCAGCCTGCTCCAGCCAGGCGACCCTGCGGCACCCAGAAATAACTATTTACCGCTGCTTCCTCTCAGACCTGACGGGGTTCATAGCCTTCTGCCGCGCAGGACCCGGCCTTCAACGCCGCTTAGCGCAGGTAGTCCTACCAGACGAGGGCCTCAAGCAGGAATTCAACCCTGCTATAGCGGATTTCAGGTTCAGGGCACCGCTAGCTCCCCATCTAGCACGACCTCAGAAAAATCCTAACCCTAGGGCGGCGCTTTGTCAAGCAGGGGGGTATTTCTGTTCGGCTTTGGTCGTTTCTTCATCTTAACCTCACCCCCTTGGTCCCCCTCTCCAATATGCTTATAAGCGGTGTTCGTTTCGTCTGACTTATTGGAGAGGGGGAGAAATGTTTAGAGGGGCCAGGGGAGAGGCAAAAACCTTCAACCAAGTGCAGGCGGAATTGGGGGAAGAAAGGGAGATTCAGGGGCCTTTATCCTGAGGGTTATATCCCGTAGCTCAGGCGCTCCACGAGGCGCATGGGCAGCCCTTCGCGCATCATCTTCTCCTGGGTGGCTTTGATGTCATAAGGGACGCGGTAAAGCCTTACCATGTTAGATTCGCTGTCGTAGAGGGCGTAGCTGGCCCTTGGCTCTTTGTCCCGGGGCTGTCCCACGCTGCCGGGATTGATGATGAGTCGGCTTTTGCCCAGCGCCAGCCCTATGCTGGGGGAGAACTGGCTGAATGAACAAGAGCCGTCTTCCTCTTTGAACACCATCGGCACATGGGAGTGGCCTACCAGGCAGAACGGCGTCTTAAAGAAGCTGAAATTCTCCCGGGCGGCGCTGGTTGACAGGATGTATTCCCAGATAGGCTCCCTCGGGCTGCCGTGTGCCAGGGTGAAATCGCCTTTCTCAAGGGTCAGCGGCAGCCTCTTGAGGTATTCTATATCCCCCGGGGTTAATTGCTTCGCCGTCCATTTGCAGGCGGCGGCTGCGTCCGGGTTGAATTCGGCGGTGTCTATCTTGCCGACGGCCGCCCAATCGTGGTTGCCGGCGATGCAGACATGGTTGCACTTGCGCAGGAGTTCAATGCACTTGTGGGGGTCGGGGCCATAGCCTACTACATCGCCCAGACACCATATTTCGGTGACCCCTTCCCGCGCGGAGATATCGGCCAGCACGGCAACGAGGGCGGCCAAGTTAGCGTGAATATCGGCGATAATCGCACAGCGCATAACTAAAAATATAACAGTTTTTGTATAATATATCTAGATATCCAGAGTTAAACTTTAGACATATCAGGAGTGTGTGCTATAATTTTTTATATAGACCGTTAAAAGGAGACCCCCATGCGAAACCGCTGGAAGACGTTATCTGTGGCGATAATCGTTTTATTTCTGATTTCCTCTTCTATGGCTGCCGTTTTGTGGGTAAGGCAGGAGCCTATCCGGGCTGAGCTGAGCTCCACCAGGTCGGAATTGTCAACAGTTAATACGGATTTGCAAGATGTAGAATCCCAGTTATACGAGGCTAAATCGCAATTGGTCGATACCAGTAACCGCGCGGTGCAGGCTGAATATGACCTGAACCAATGGCTGAGCCGCTATTATTATTTCAGGGAGCAAATCTATTCCCGCATGGTTGATGGGCCATCCATGCAGGCTTATATTACTCCCGATGAGCCGGCTATTACCGAGCTGGTTGAGAAGATTACCGATAATTATTCCTCGGAGCCGAAAAAGTGGTGGAAGGATGTCTCAGCCCTGAACCACTGGGTAACCGACAATATTAAGTATTCGGCAGATTCCTATCTCCCCATCCTTCCCGAGAATGTGAGCGGTGACCTGTTCTGGCAGAGGGACTTCTGGAAGCTGCCGGTGGAGACTCTGGAAGACATGGCCGGCGACTGCGAGGACATGTCCATGCTGTTAGCCAGCATGCTGTCGAATTACAGCAAGGGCAGCCTGGAAGTGTGGATAATTGAGATTCAGAACGAAAACAGGCGGCATATCGCGGTGGCTTATCCCACAGTGGACGGCCTTCTCACTATTCTTGACCCGGCGGGCAACTACTACACCTGGCATTTTTCCTGGTCGGAGCTCAGGGCTTACGAGGTGGCGGTGGTACTCCGCTACTGGCTGAAGGACTGGGAGCCGGTGATGCCGGGAGCGCAGGTGGTTGCGATATTTAATGAGCGCTTTTATATGCCATTTTCCAGCACGCAGGAGTTCATAGACTGGTTCCGCGCTAGTTATGCGGCATCGTTCTCGTTAAAGGCCCATGAATAAGAGCTCGGTTGTTGCCAGAGCTACAGGGATGCTATAATCTGGTCTATGAAGGTATCGGAGCTGGGAGAGTTCGGGCTGATTAATCTCCTGGCTGAGATGGTCTCCGCTTCGCAGCAAAAAAATTTCAAGCCCCCTCGGCAGCTAATCCTCGGCATCGGCGACGATGCTGCCGCCTGGCGCAGCGACGATTCTATCCAGCTAGCCACCGTTGATTCCCTCGTCCAGGGCGTCCACTTCTCTCTGAGCATCACTCCCTGGCATGATTTGGGCTGGAAAGCGCTGGCAGTTAACCTGAGCGATATCGCCGCCATGGGGGGCGTGCCGAGGTATGCCCTGATAGCGCTGTCCCTGCCTGAGTCCAGCGAAGTGGATGATGTTGTCGCCTTATACCGGGGGATGATTGAGCTGGCGGAAAGGTTCGGTGTGGCCATCGTCGGCGGTGATACCTGCCGCGCCCCGCTGGTCTCGCTCACGATAACCGTCCTTGGCAGCGCGGAAAATAATATTATGACCCGTTCCGCGGCCAGGCCCGGGGATAAAATAGCCGTTACCGGCCATCTGGGCAGCGCCGCTGCTGGAATGGAGATATTGAGCAAAGGCCTCACGTTCGCAGAGGAACATGTGGCTTATCTGCGCGATGCTTTTTCCCGTCCGCTGCCGCGGGTAAGCGAAGGGCAGCAGCTTGTCGCGCAGGGGGTTAGGGCAGCCATGGATATCAGCGATGGGCTGGTCTCTGACCTGTCCCATATCTGCAAGGCGAGCAAGGTCGGTGCTAGGGTGGATATTGCACGGTTGCCGGTCCACCCCGCCGTCAAAGCCGGCTTCGGCGAAAAATCCATTGAGCTGGCGCTTTCTGGTGGGGAGGACTACGAACTGCTCTTTGCCGCCGACTCAGCAGTTATTGATGAGGTAAAAAAGGCAGTCTCTTGCCCGGTTACGGTGATAGGGGAAATATTAGAGGGCAGGGTCGGAGAGGTGAATCTGGTTGACATAAATGGTGAACCTTTCCGACTACACAAGACAGGCTGGGAGCATTTCAAGCGAGATGAATCAGAGACAGAGAGACCCTAAAAAGGGAGCGACTATGCCGCAGATTTCGGTCAATACGGATATGAGCGAGGAGCTTTGCTTTGGCTGCGGGCGGAATAACCCCATCGGCCTGAAGTTGAGCTTTCAGTGGGATGGCAGCACCGTCAGGGCTGAATTTACCCCCGGCGAGCAATATCAGGGGTGGCTGGGGGTTATCCACGGCGGCATAATCGCCACCATCCTTGACGAGGCAATGGCTTATGCCGCTCATTTCACCAAGAGAAATTGCGTTACCGCCGAGATGGCGGTGAAGTTCAGACGCCTGGCCCCGGTTGGCGAGCCGCTCGCTATCAGTGCATCAATAGTCAGAAATACCAGGAAAATAATCAGGACTGAATCACAGATTCGCCTGCGGGATGGGACCCTGGTGGCGGAGGGCACGGCGACGCAGTTTGTTGTTGAGGACAGGGCGAGCGGCGGCAAAGAAATAGGGGAGCGCCGAGGCGATGGTTAGGGGCGGGTTGAAGGCGGTTCTCTGGGATATGGACGGGGTTATTGCGGATACTGCTGTTTACCACTTCGGGGCATGGCGGGAGGCATTTAAAAAGCGGGGGGTGGACTTCACTGAGGCTGATTTCAGGCGCAACTTCGGCCAGAGGAACGATACCATAGTGCGGCGTTTTATCGGCGATGGCACATCGCCGGATGAGGTATCTGCCATCGCCAATGAGAAGGAGGCGAATTACCGTGAGAAGGTGGCGAAGAACATCAGGCCGCTGCCCGGGGCGATAGAGCTGATAAAGGCGCTCACCAAGCGCGACATAAAATTGGCGGTGGCCTCGTCTGCGCCGATGGAAAACATCCGCTTGATACTCGGTGGCCTGGGCATTGCCGATTGCTTTCAGGCTGTAGTCTGGGGAGGGGAGGTGAGCGAGGGAAAGCCCAGTCCGCAGGGCTTCTTGCTCGCCGCCGAAAAACTGGGGGTGCTGCCGCAGGACTGCCTGGTGGTGGAGGATGCCGTCGCCGGCGTGGCGGCGGCAAAAAGGGCAAGGATGAAGTGCCTGGCAGTAACCAATACGCATCCTGAGGCGAGTTTAAGAGAGGCCGACCTTATATCGTCCACGCTGGAGATGGTAAGCGTGGCAGACTTGGAAGCGCTGTTTCTGCAACCCGGGCCGACTTCGGCAAATTAAATTAAAAATAAATTTCAGGAGTCAAAATGGAGAGAACACTGATTCTGGTGAAGCCCGTCGCTATGCGTAAGGGTCTAGGTGGCGCCATTATCAATCGCCTGGAGAGGCAGGGGCTCAGGCTGGTGGCGCTCAAGATGCTCAGGATGGATAAAGCCATGGCCGAGCAGCACTATGCTGTCCACAGGGATAAGCCTTTCTTCGCTGGCATCGTGGAGCAAATAACTTCCGGCCCGATAATCGCTGCCGTATTTGAGGGTGAAAAGGCAATTGAACTGAGCCGCAAAGTGATTGGTGCTACTGACCCGGCCAAAGCTGAAGAAGGAACTATCCGTCGTGACTTCGGTATAAGCACTCAGCTTAATGCGATACACGGCTCTGATTCGGTGGAGACTGCTCGGAAGGAAATCAGTTTATTCTTCAACGAAGGCGAAGTCTTCGGCGGAGAAAGCGGCTGAGCTACTGGATTCTGAGCAGTGTATTCCCCTTGCTCCATAGCTTGTCAAGCTGGTAGAATTCCCGTTCAAGGGGGGCGAAGATGTGCACTATGACACCGCCATAATCAAGCAATAGCCACCCGGAGCCTATTGCTCCCTCATGATGGTGCAGTTTTACCCCCTTCTTCTTCAGGCTTTGTTCAATCTCGTCGTAGATGGCGCGGAGCTGCCTTTCTGATTCGGCGGTACAGACGACGAAATAATCGGCAAAGCTGCATACTGAACGTACGTCCAGCAATACGATGTCGCTGGCCTGCTTATCGC
>CAYWUK010000016.1:0-14522 GCA_964461475.1 uncultured Dehalococcoidaceae bacterium | reverse complement strand
AATACAAGCCGCGCGGGTTCATGTTATACATGGCGGAAGCTTCCAAAAAGGTGGTAAAGATACCGGTTATCGCGGTGGGCAAGCTGGGCTACCCCGACCTCGCTGAAAAGGTGTTGCAGGAGGGCAAGGCCGACTTTATCTGCATCGGCAGGGCATTGCTCGCCGACCCGGACTGGGCGAACAAGGTGAAGGAGGGAAGGCTGGAGGATATACGCCCCTGCATCGGCGACCATGAAGGCTGCATGGGACGCCTGTACACCTCAAAATACACCAGTTGCACGGTCAATCCGATTGCTGGCATGGAGAGGGAGCTTGCCCTTAAGCCGGCGGAAAGAAAGAAGTCAGTTCTTGTCATCGGCGGCGGGCCGGGCGGCATGGAGGCAGCCTGGGTAGCGGCATCAAGGGGACACAGAGTGACTTTATGGGAAAAGAACGATGCCCTGGGCGGCAACCTGATACCGGCGGCTGTGCCGGACTTCAAAGAGGACTATCGCGACCTGATAAAATACTTCTCCGTTCAGTTGCGAAAGCTGGTGGTGAAGGTTGAACTGAATAAAGAAGCGACGCCGGAAAATGTACTGAAGATGAAGCCCGATGTGGCCTTCGTTGCCACCGGCGCCGTGCCGGTCCTGCCCGAAGTTCAGGGGGCGGAGAAGGGGAGATTATTGAGCTCCGTTGATGTGCTTCTGGGTAGAAAAGAGGTTGGGGATTCTGTGCTGGTGGTCGGCGGCGGACTGGTCGGCTGCGAGCTCGCCGTGTACCTGGCGCGGAAGGGCAAGCAGGTCGCCGTCGTGGAGATACTGGCGGATTTGGCACGCGATGCATTCAAGTCCAACCGCGCCTACCTGCTGAAAATGCTCGCCGAAGCCAGGGTCAAAATCCTGACCGAGACCAGGCTGGTGGAGATAAGGGACAAAAGCGCCATCGTTGCCGATAAGCAGGATAATAAAACCTCGCTTGAGATTGACAGCGTGGTATGCGCCTTGGGGCTGGAGCCATGCAAGGGACTGGCGGAGGCCCTTGAGGACAAGGTTCCAGAAGTGTATGCCATAGGCGATTGCGTTGAGCCGCGCAAGGTGTTAAGCGCCATCTGGGAAGGGTTCCGCCTCGCCAGGCTGATTTAAGAAATATTGACGCCCTAACATTACAAAGGTAATCGAGGTTAACTAATGGCTATAGAAAAGTCCGAAAACGAGCTGGAAGAAAGCCGCCGGGTTGCCACCACCGATGATATTGAAGTCTCCACCTACCTGGAAATCGCCAAGGAGATAGGCGGCGAGCAGCCTGCAGCACCTAAGAAGGCAGTCTCGGGCGCCGAGCGCGAGGCTATAGTCGTCCTGGACTTCGGCTCGCAGTACAGCATGCTCATCGCCCGGCGCGTGCGCGAATGCCAGGTATACTGCGAGCTATTGCCCCACGATGCCCCCTGGGAGAAGATAGCCCCGCTTAATCCCAAGGGGTTCATCTTTTCAGGAGGCCCGTCCAGCGTCTATCAGCCCAATGCGCCTCTGGCCCCCGCTTATATCTATGAAAGCCATCTGCCCATACTGGGCATCTGCTACGGGATGCAGGTCATCACCGCGCAGCTCGGCGGCAAGGTGGCGCCGGGAACGAAGCGCGAATACGGCCATGCCATCCTGCATGTGAGCGCTGCGGACTCGCCCCTGTTTGCCGATTTGCCCGAAGCTACCCCGGTATGGATGAGCCACGGCGACAAAATTGAAGAGCTGCCGTCCGGCTTTTCGTCGCTCGCCTATACCGAAAACTCGCCGTATGCCGTCATGGGCGATGGCGGGGGCATGTTCGGCCTCCAGTTTCACCCCGAAGTTGCCCATACGCCTGAGGGGAAAACAATCCTTAAAAACTTCGCCTACAAGGTCTGCGGCTGCAAGGGAAACTGGACGATGGGCAACTTCGTCAGCGAGAGCGTGGCCAGGATAAAGGCGCAGGTGCGCGGCGGCAAGGTCATCAATGCCCTGTCGGGCGGTGTTGATTCGTCGGTGGTGGCAACCCTCATCCATAATGCCATCGGCGACCAGCTTACCTGCATCTTCGTGAATAACGGCCTGCTGCGCCGCGAGGAAGCGGAGAGGACGCTCAACGTCTTCCAGAAGAACCTGGGCATGAACATCAAGTATGTCGATGCCAGCGACAGGTTCCTTGAGCGCCTGAAGGGAGTGACAGACCCCGAGCAAAAGCGCAAGATTATCGGCGAGGAATTCATCAGGGTATTTGAGGAGGAAGCCAACAAGATAGGCAAGGTTGACTTTCTCGCCCAGGGGACGCTCTACCCCGACGTCATTGAGAGCGTCTCATCGGTGAGCACCGCCTCGGCCAAGATAAAGACGCACCACAACGTCGGCGGCCTGCCAGCAAAGATGACGCTCAATCTGCTCGAACCGCTGCGATATCTGTTCAAGGACGAGGTGCGCCATGTGGGGCTTGAGCTTGGCCTGCCCGAGGAGATGGTGTGGCGCCAGCCCTTCCCCGGCCCCGGCCTCGCCATAAGGGTCATCGGCGAGGTTACCAGAGAGAAGCTGGAGATACTGCGCAGCGCCGACTGGGTGGTGATGGACGAGATTAAGAAGGCCAAGCTGTACAGGCAATTGTGGCAGAGCTTCGCCGTCCTCACCGACGTCAAGTCCGTAGGGGTCATGGGCGACTTCCGCACCTACGGCTACCTGGTGGCCATCCGCGCCGTGACCAGCGAGGACGCCATGACCGCCGACTGGGCCCGCCTGCCCTACGATGTGCTGGCGAGGATTTCCAACCGCATCGTCAATGAAGTGGCCGGCGTAAACCGCGTAGTTTATGACATAACCTCCAAACCCCCCTCCACAATTGAGTGGGAGTAGATTCTTTGAACTGCACAGGTAAATTTATGCTTGAAATTGATGAGATTATTCATGGAGACTGCCTCACTGTCTTGAAAACGTTGCCCGATGATTGTGTTGACTTCATTTTCACTTCCCCTCCTTACGCCGACAATCGAAAGAAGACTTATAAAGGGGTCCCTATTAAGAACTACGTGGAGTGGTTTCTTCCCATATCCAGCGAACTTAAGCGAGTCTTGAAACCTGAAGGTTCATTCGTTCTGAATATAAAGGAACGGGCTGTAGATGGGGAACGCCAAACTTACGTATTAGAATTAATCCTCGCCATGAAGAAACAAAACTGGCTGTGGACTGAAGAATATATATGGCATAAGAAGAACTGTTATCCAGGGAAATGGCCTAACCGCTTTAGAGATGCTTGGGAGCGCTGCCTGCACTTCACAAGGCAGAAAAAGTTCAAGATGTTTCAAGATTCTGTGATAATGCCAATGGGCAATTGGGCAGAGAGACGACTTACAAAGCTGAGCGACAGGGACAAGGTTCGTGATGAATCTAGGGTCGGAAGCGGCTTTGGTAAGAATGTCTCACATTGGCTTAGCAAAAATTATGTCTATCCAACAAATGTCTTACATCTCAGTACAGAGTGTGCCAATCGTGGTCATAGCGCCTCTTTCCCTGTTTCACTTCCAGAATGGTTTATCAAACTTTTTACGGCGGAAGGAGATTTAGTTTTAGACCCATTTATAGGTGCTGGAACGACAGCAATAGCTTGTATCAAACTTAACAGACACTATATAGGTATTGAGATGATGGAGAAATACTACAACCTAGCGCTAGAGGCAATAGACAAGGAGCAAAATGGACACAAAAGAGCTAGAAATGCTGATAAACAAATGTCTCTTAAACTTCTATGAACGGCGATTACAAAAGGTTAGAGAATTAAAACTTCGTAGTTTTCTCCGCAGAAAGAATCCCTACTTATTTAGAGCTTTAGGCATTCAAAAGGCTTCGGAAATAGTAGAGCGAGTGCTCGCGGATTACATCAGCGCATCGGATGAAACCATTTTTGGGGATTCTTTTTTTGAGCCTATAGCTAGAATTTCGTCAGGGGGCAAGGGTTCAGATGCGGAGGGAGTGGACTTTGTAATTGAGTCAGAAGATGGTATCACTGCTGTTGCACTAAAATCTGGGCCGAACATCTACAACGCTAGTCAGAAAAAGCGCCAGTCTCAAGAATTTCTTGCTGTCCGAAGCCGTCTCTATAAACTTCACAAGCACTTTGACCCTATTCTAGGACATGCGTATGGGCGTTTGAAAACCGAACCCACAAAAGACCGCATATACAGGGATAGTTCAGGGCAAGCATTCTGGTCTGAGATTACTGGCGATAGTAACTTTTATCTCAAACTTATAAATCTTATGAAAGATGCACCAATTAAACACAAGCGAGAATACACCGATGCTTGGGATGCTGCCATAAACAGGTTCACAGCGGAGTTCATCAAAGACTTCTGTTTCCCTGATGGCAGTATAGATTGGGAAAAATTGGTGCAGTTTGTTAGTGAAGCCAAACCTTCAAAACATGCCAAAAAGTAGCAAAAAATACCAAGGAGTTAGCCCCTGAAAATCCTTGTCATTGGCAGCGGCGCTCGCGAGCATGCCCTCGTCTGGAAGCTCGCCCAGAGCCCCAAAGTAAAAGAGATTTATGCCGCCCCGGGCAACGCCGGCATGGCACAGCTCGCCCATAATCTTGATATAAAGCCGGCGGATATTGAGTCGCTGCTCAGGGCAGCCCGGGAAAATAAGATTGACCTCACCGTGGTCGGGCCGGAGGCACCCCTGGCGGCAGGCATCGCCGACCAGTTCATCGTGCGCGGGATGCAGCTCTTTGGCCCGACAAAGGCAGCCACCGAAATAGAGTCGAGCAAGATATTCGCCAAGGAACTGATGCAAAAATACGGCATACCCTGCGCCCGCAGCGCCATCTTCTCCGATTATGCCGAAGCCAAAAATTATGCTCAGCAGCAAAAACCGCCAATCGTCGTCAAGGCCGATGGACTTGCGGCGGGAAAAGGGGTGGTAATTGCTAACTCAATTCCAGAAGCCCTGACTGCCCTCTCCAGCTTCATGGAGACGAAGACGCTGGGGGCGGCTGGCGATAGGGTGCTTATCGAGGAGCGCCTCCCGGGAAAGGAGATGAGCGCCTTCGCCTTCAGCGATGCTCATACGGTCATACCCATGGTCCCCGCCTGCGACTATAAACGGATTTACGATGGCGACCGCGGGCCCAACACCGGCGGGATGGGGAGCTACAGCCCGCCCCATTTTTTCAGCCCGACGCTGGGCGGAGAGGTGATGAAAGCCATACTGAAGCCGGCGGTACTCGCCATGCATGAGGAGAGAAGGCCGTATAAGGGCGTGCTTTATGCTGGCCTGATGATTACTCAAAACGGCGCAAAAGTGCTAGAATTTAATGCCCGCTTCGGCGACCCGGAGGCGCAGGTAGTCCTGCCCCTGCTGAAGACGGACCTGGTTGATATTATGCTGGCGGTAATCAACAACAAGCTGGACGAGACAAACATAGACTGGAGCGAAGATGCCTGTGTCGGGGTGGTCATGTCCTCCGCCGGCTACCCAGGCCGCTATAAGACCGGCTTTCCCATCGCCGGGCTGGATGAGCTGGACGGGGATATTATGGTATTCCATGCCGGGACTAAAGCAGGTCCGAGAGGCGAAATTCTTACCAGCGGCGGGAGAGTCCTTACCGTTGCGGCTAAGGGGAAAACCCTCACCGAAGCCAGAGCGAAGGTCTACTCTAATATATCGCGGATTCGTTTTGAAGGCTGCCATTACCGCCGGGACATCGCCGAAATAAAAGAGCGAGGTTAAAATATGCCATTAGTAGCTGTAGTCATGGGTTCCAAGTCCGATAGCGAAGCCCTCAAGCCGACCCTGGAGGTTCTAACCCAGCTCGGCATTGATTACGAGGCGGAGGTGATTTCGGCCCACCGCACCCCGGAGAGAGCAAGGAAATACGGGCTTTCCGCCCGTGAGCGGGGGGTTGAGGTCATCATTGCGGCGGCGGGTGGGGCTGCCCATCTGCCCGGAGTCCTGGCGAGCTGGGCAACACTCCCGGTGATAGGCATACCCCTGCCCGGCAGCTCCGTCGGCGGCGTTGATGCCCTTTACTCCATAGTGCAGATGCCGGCTGGAATCCCGGTGGCCTGCGTGGCCATTGGCGCGGCCGGTGCCAAGAACGCCGCTTACCTGGCCGCAGAGATCCTCGGCTTGAAGCATGACGAAATCAGAGAAGCCTACGAAAAGTACCGCAGAGACTTACAAGGAGAAGGCAAATGATTGAACGTTATTCCCGCCCTCAGATGAGCAGGGTATGGTCGGACGAGAATAAGTTTAACAAGTGGCTTGACGTAGAGATTGCCGTGTGCGATGCTTGGGCTGAAGTGGGTGCTATCCCCCGCGAATCCGTGCCCAAGATTAAACTGGCCAAGTGCAACATCAGGCGCATGGAAGATATCCTCCAGGAAACCCACCACGATATGACCGCCTTCCTCGGCTCGGTAGCCGAGAGCCTGGGAGAAGAATCTCGCTTCATCCATCTTGGCCTTACCTCCTCCGACGTGATGGACACGGCGCAGAGCCTGCAACTGGTTGAAGCCGCTGACCTTCTAGTCCAGGATATAAAGGAAATCATTGCTGTGCTGGCGCAAAGGGCTATGGAACACAAATACACGGTGATGATAGGCCGCACTCATGGCGTCCATGCCGAGCCGATTTCCTTCGGGCTGAAGCTGGCGCTGTGGGTTGAGGAGATGAGGCGCAACTTGCAGAGGCTCGGCGATGCCAAGAAGATGATGGCGGTGGGAAAAATATCTGGGGCCGTGGGCACCTATGCTACCGTGCCCCCCGAAGTTGAGCAAAAAGCCTGCCGCAAGCTGAAGCTCGTCCCGGCTTCGGTGTCAAATCAGATATTGCAACGAGACCGCCATGCCCAGTTCATCGCCACGCTGGCCATCATCGCCGGTTCGCTGGAGAAATTCGCCACCGAAATCAGGGGATTGCAAAGGACAGAGGTGCGCGAGGTGGAAGAACCTTTCAGCGCCGGGCAGACGGGCTCATCGGCCATGCCCCATAAAAGGAACCCGGAGCTATGCGAGCGGATATGCGGCCTGGCACGGCTCATCAGGGGTTATGCCCTCACCTCAATGGAAAATATCGCCCTGTGGCACGAAAGGGATATAAGCCATTCCTCTACCGAGCGCGTCATCTTCCCCGATGCCTGTCTGGTGCTTGATTATTCTCTGGGCTTATTCCTTTCTGTAATCAAGGGACTGCAAATTTACCCCCAGAGGATGAAGAAGAACCTTGAGCTAACCAGGGGACTGGTTTTCTCTCAGAGGGTGATGCTTGCCCTCATTGAAAAAGGGCTGGGCAGACAGGAGGCTTATAAGCTGGTGCAGAGGAATGCCATGAAAGCATGGAAAGGCAGTAGAGACTTCCTCAAGCTGCTCAAGGCCGATGCCGAGGTTGTCACTGCCCTGCCGGCAAAAGAGCTTGAATCGCTTTTTGATTATCAATACTATTTGCGTTACGTAGACGAGGTTTTTAGACGGCTGGGCTTGACCCAATCTCAGTGGAAAGGCTCCAGCATAGCTGAATCCCGCGAAGATTTAGCACCGAGAAAAATATAGCGCCAAGAAACTCATCGATATTTACCGATGGAGGTAGAATGACCACAGATTATAATTCAGATGTCCTGCTAAGCGCAGACCTGCCGTTGCCGTTGTTCATCCGCGGCAAGGTGCGCGATACCTATGACCTGGGCAATCAACTGTTAATCATAGCCACTGACCGTATCTCAGCCTTTGACGTAGTCTTGCCTGTAGGCATTCCCATGAAAGGCGTTGTCCTTAACCAACTGTCTGTCTTCTGGTTCAGGCGCACAGCAAACCTCATGTCTAACCACCTGCTGGAGCCTGTCGATGATGTCCACTGCCTCGATTCATATATTCCGAAGGAAAAACGCTTTCCGTACCCTTCTTACCTTGCAGGCCGTTCCATGATTGTTAAAAAAGTGAAGCGCACCCCGGTGGAATGCGTGGCGCGCGGCTACCTCTCCGGGTCGGCCTGGGCAGATTACAAGGAGCATGGCACCATCTTTGGAGGCCCTTTGCCTAAAGGTCTGAAAGAAAGCCAGGAGTTACCTGAGGCGCTTTTTACTCCCACTACCAAGGCGGAAAGCGGGCATGACCTGCCGCTCGGCACGAAAGAGATGAACAAGCTGGTCGGCAAGGAAATCGCCGAGGAGATGAAGATAAAGACGCTGGCTATTTATAAACATGCCCGTGAATACGCCCGCGCCAGGGATATCATCGTGGCCGATACCAAGTTTGAGTTCGGGCTGGACGAGGGCAAGCTTATCCTCATTGACGAGCTGCTGACGCCCGATTCATCCCGCTTCTGGGACGTAAAGCTGTATAAAGTCGGTCAAGCACAGCCGAGCTACGACAAGCAGCCGGTGCGCGACTGGTTGACGCAATCAGGCTGGAATAAAGAGCCGCCGGCGCCTGCCCTTCCTCCCGATGTCGTCGAGGCTACCACCAGAAGATATATAAAGGCTTATGAGAGGCTTACTGGCAGGCAATTCAATATCCCCGGCTAATTCTAAGCTCTGTGCCAGGAATATTTTATCGCTCCGTTGGTGCAATTATCCACACAGGTGCCACAGAGGATGCATTCCGTGTTATCCATAGAGCCGCTTTGCACTGATTTGCTAACCTCAAGACTCATCGGACAGCCTTTATCACATGTTCTGCATTGCTTACACTTACCCTGTTCAGCCTTCAGGTTAAGGGACGGCCATCGGAAAAAGTTCTTTATCTTGGTGCCGGCGATATTCAGCACTCCCCACGGGCAAAAATAGTGGCAAAACCCTCTCTTTCCGATGAAGAAGGCCGGCACCATAACGACCAGAACAATTGAGAAATAGGTAATCCAGCCCTGCGCACTATCTACTGATACCCCCGATTCGGTGTTATATAGCAGGTTTACAGCTTTGTATCCACCGGCGGCGACGGCAAAATAAACGATGGCGCTAACCCAACTGGCGGCAAAGATGTACTTAAGCGCTTTCAAGTATTTTATCCTGGCAAGCTTTTTGGGGGCCATCCTGTCTTTGGTCTCCTGGAAAGCCCCTAAAGGGCAGATGTACCCACAGGCCGCCCTGCCGAAGAACAGCGCCGTCGCAGTAAATAACGTCCAGAAGAAAAAGCTAAAGGCCATCACGCCCTGGCTGGATGCCTCAATTATCAGAAACACCGAAAAGTAGTTCAGGGTAATGGGGAAGGTTATCAATATCAGGAACAGAATTGCAAGTCGTATATTTTGCCTTATAGCCACTTATTGCATCCTTAACTCTGGAGCAAGTCCTTGGTACTGGGAAGCTCGCCGCTGAGTCGTTCGTCAATTCGGGTGGCTTTATCCAGTGCCCGCCCCAGCGCTTTGAAGAGAGCCTCTGCTTTGTGATGGTCATTGCTGCCGTAAACAATCCTGGCATGCAGGTTCATCCTGGCTTCAAAGGCGAAGGACTCCAGGAAGTGGCGGATGAGGTCAGTGGGGAATCCTGTCATATCATTATCGGCGAACGGCAAATCCAGAATGGTATATCCCCTGCCGCTGATGTCTATCACCACCGTCGCCAGGGAATCGTCCATGGGCACCGCAGCATCAGCGATGCGCACTATGCCCCGCTTCTCCCCGAGCGCCTCGCCGAAGGCCTTGCCGAGGCAAATGGCAACATCCTCTGCCAGATGGTGCTCATCGTTCCCTTCAGCCTTTAGCTTTATGTCAAATACTCCGTGCTGCGCCAGTTGGGCCAGAAAATGGTCGAACATCTTGATGCCGGTATTAATATCCCACTTGCCATTGCCATCTATATCCAGCTCCAGGCTGATTTTAGTCTCACCGGTTTCCCTCTTGATAACTGACTTTCTGTTAATCATTTAGTTCTCCCTCCAGTTCACGGAGCGCTTTAAGTAAGGCGTTGTTATGTTCTGGCTTGCCCACACTGATGCGAATGCCGTTTTCAACCATCGGCTGGTCAAAATAGCGGACAAGTATCCCCATATCCTGCAGTTTCATGTGCAGCCTTGCCGCTTCTCCCCTGAGTAACCTGCAGAAAATGAAGTTAGCCTGCGATGGATAAGGCTTCAACCACGCCAGTTTCTTCAGCTCGGCGAACAGCCTCTCCTTTTCGGCGATTATGGCTTTTACTTTGCTCATTAAATAGTCAGCATCTTTCAACGATTCCTGCATCGCCAGAATGGCGGCTGTGGTCACGTTATATGGGAGCTTAATTTTCATGAGATAATTGGCTATCCGGGGAGGGAAGATGCCGTAGCCAGCCCTCAGCCCGGCCAGCCCTGCCCATTTGCTGAAGGTTCGCAGCACCATCAGGTTTTTATACTGGTTTATCAGAGGAGCTACAGTCTCGCCGTAAAATTCATAATATGCCTCGTCAACCAGCACCGGCACGCCCGTATCAACTAGCTCCAGTATATCTTTTTGAGTGATAATGTTCCCCGTGGGATTGTTCGGATTGGCTAGAATGATAATCTTGGTCCTGGCGTTTAAGGCCGCTTTGACCGCCTTAACGTCAATGGAGAAGTCCTCAGCCCTGGGCACGTTGACCAGCCCGCCGCCGTTTACCGCCGTCCTGAGGCGGTAGAGGTCAAAGGTGGGAGGGCAGTTTATCACCTCGTCGCCGGGTTCCAAAAACAGGCATAGAATATCATCCAGCAGCTCCCCGCTGCCGTCGGACGCCACCAGGCAGCCCGCATCTATGCCCGTATATTCCTGTAGCTGCTGGCGTAATTTGCCTTGCCTGGCATCGGGGTAGATATGCCAGCGGTTGTATTCCGCCAGCGCCTTTCTCACCAGTGGCGAAGGCCCATACGGGTTCTCGTTGGCATCAAGTTTAATGATGCTTACCTCGGGGAACTTTTCAGCCAGGGTATCCGGCGATACATGCGCAGAGTAGCCACCGAGCGCAGCGAGGTCGGCCCTTATCCACTTTTCTATTCTGAATGAATCATCAGCAGCCACCGCTAATACGCCTCCTTGACTAACGACAACCGGGTAGGCACATTTTAGCACTAGTTTGAGGATTTTTTCAAAGCGAGACGCCTCATCACCGCTTGGGCGTGGGCATCAAAACCCTCAGCCCGCGCTATTGCCGCGGCTGCCGGCCCCAGCTTCTTCAAGCTGGCATCGTCCACTTTGACCACGTTGATAAACTTGAAGAAATCGCTCACGTTGAGCGGAGAGCCGAAGCGGGCGGTGCCCCCGGTGGGCAGGGCATGGCTGGGCCCCTCCACATAGTCGCCGAGGACTACCGTTGCCTTTTCGCCCACGACTATGCAGCCTGCGTTATAAATTTTATCTATGTAAGAATCGGTGTTGTCTATCATCAGGCAGAGATGCTCAGGAGCATAAAGGTTAGCTAAATCTATGGCTTCGTCTATGCTGGCTACCAGCGCGATTATCCCCCTCTCCAGCGACTCCTCCGCTATGGCCCGGCGAGAGAGGCCTTTCATCTGTTGCTCCATTTCATGCACTACTTCTTCGGCCAGCTGCCGCGAGGTGGTTATCAGGATGGCCGAGGCCAGGGCGTCATGCTCCGCCTGGGCGAGGAGGTCTGCGGCGCAGTATTCGGGGCTGGCCGTTTCATCGGCGATAATCAATACTTCGCTCGGCCCTTGCAGGCCGTCAATATCAACCGTGCCATAAACCGCCTTCTTGGCCAGCATGACGAATATATTCCCCGGCCCGCAAATCTTGTCCACGCCGGGGATAGTTTTTGTGCCGAAGGCGAGGGCAGCTATCGCCTGGGCACCGCCCACGCTGAAAACGCGGTCAACCCCGGCGATATCGGCGGCGGCTAAAACGGAAGGCGCCACCGTGCCGTCCTTTCCCGGCGGCGTAACCAGAACAAGCTCACTGACGCCGGCAACCTTTGCCGGTATGGCCGTCATCAGCACGGTTGAAGGATAAGGAGCGCTGCCGCCGGGCACGTAAACGCCGACGCGCTTCAACGGGCGTATCAGTTGCCTCAGCCCCGCCTCGTTCACCTCGTGCCAGATTTTGTCCTTCTGAGCCTTGTGGAAGGAGCGTATCCGCTCCGCAGCAAGCTCCAGCGCTGCCGCCAGTTCACTGTCTATTTCGCGACGGGCAGCAGCTACCCGTTTTTTATCCACCTCCAGCGAGGCGAGCTTTATCCCATCTATTTTCAGGGTCAGGTCGTAAAGGGCAGCATCTCCTCGCTCTTTCACTTCGTCAAGGATTTGCTGCGCCGCCTGCTCGGGGTCGCCGGTGCCGAATAGCTTCTCAAGTCCCTGCCGCATCTTCGCCGAGACAGGATAGGACATGGCGGGGGTCTGTCGGGACAGCGCCAGCTTTGCCGACTGATAGCCTTCGATGATTTTCAGTTCAGGTCTCCTCCAGCGCCGTTCGCAAAGTATCGGCGAATGATTTTATTCTTTCGCTTTTAGCAGGGCTTGACGCATAGCTGGCGCTGGTAACTAAACAGGCCGTTGATTCAAACATGGTATCGATAATCTTGAGGTTATGTCTGGCTATAGTCCGCCCCGTCTGGGTGTTCTCAATGAGCATGTCAGCATCCTCGGGCAAAAAAGCCTCGGTAGTCCCCCAGGTAGGCACAATGCGGTAACGCCCAAGGCGATTGTCCCGGGCATATTTATCGGCTATCTGGACATATTCAGAGGCTATCCTGAACGGTGCTGCCCTTTCCGCGGCGTACCGCCTTAAATCGGATAAATCGGCGATAGGCAGTTCCTGGCTTACCACGGCGACCACCCTCACCTTGCCGAATCCTAAATCAAGAAGGTTTTTCACCGGGCTTGAGGGAAACTGATAAAGATGCTCGGCAAGCCAGTCCCTGCCGGTAATGGCTATATCAAAGTTGCCGTTGGCCACCTGCGCCGGCATGTCCTGCGGCCTGATAGCCTTGACGACGACCTTATTCAGGTGGATGGTGGGACGGCGATTCCCCTTGTCTGACGGGTAATCATCAATCTCTATGCCAGCTTTATGCAAAAGCTCAACTGTCGGCTGCTGCTGGTGGCCATCGGGCAGGGCAAGCCTTATTATATCCTCCGCCAGCTTCTGGACGGGATACTGCTCGCGAATGGGAGATATTCTCTCTGCGCCGGAGGAAGGCGACGGCGACTCAGAAGCAGGCAGTTCATCGCAGATAGAAGCGATAACCTCGCCTAAATCTTTAGTCTCCCAGCTATTCCTGTTGGCAATCAGATAAGCGCTGGAATCCAGGACTTTGCTAATCGGCACCAGCCCATAACCTTCAAGGGCATCCTCCGATTTTACAGAGAGCAGTGCCATATCCGCATTTTCCGGCGGGTATGCCTCGGCCGCTCCCCACACCGGGAAGATGCTGAACCGGCTCAAGCGGTTCCTCAGGGCGAAGGACTCTGCCAGGTTGGGGTATTCGCTGACGAGGCGGATGACGCCATCTTCAGCCTGCCCCCGCCTGTCAAATGATACAGGACATGGGGGACTTGCCGCCATATACAAGGCGCTGCTGCCATACCCCAGATTTTTAACTTTGACCAGGGCGCTGCTGGGGTATTTGGACAGCAGTTCCTCAGTCCAGTCCAGGCTGCATATGCCTAAATCGTAGTTCCCTACTGCCACCTGGATGGGGATATCCTTCTCGTGGAATATCTTAGCGCGCAGGCCGGGGAACCTCTCGGACTTGAAGTGATAAAAATCAGCCTTCTCGTGATATCCATCCATGCCCCAGTCTGCCTTCTGGAGCAGCAATTTAGTCCTGTGCAGCAATCTGCCTTTAGGCAGGGCTAGCTTTATCTGCAACCTCCACCTCCAGTATTTTTAAGACCTCCCCGATAGTCCTTACTTCAGAGCGCCTTTTCTGCCTTTTGTCCTGCAGGACGAACTGTTCGGTGCCGCCTCCGACCTCAAGAACCCATCTTAAATCCATCGCATCCTGCCCGCCGAGGTCAAACTCGGCCAGGTATCCCGCCTTGCGGAGGTCATGGGCAACAGCGAAGGCGTTTTGCAGCGCCTCAGCCTTTTCCGCTTTCACCCTGACCAGCACCCTCTTAAGCGAAGGCTCGGCCAGAAGCCCCGGCTTTATCATGCTCATGAGGCGGTCAAGATACAGGGCGAAGCCGGAGGCAGGAATGCTTTTGCCACCCATTGAGGGAATAAGGTTGTCATATCTACCACCACCGCCCACCTTCTCCTCACCGACGAAGAACTGGAATATCACGCCGGTATAGTACTCGAAGCCTGCTCCCGAAGCGATGTCTATGGTGTATTTGCAGTTCAGGAATTCCAGCAGTTCGACAGTCTTGATAAAGTCGTCAAGCTGGGGGTTTATCTCGGGAAAATCGCTGTTAAACAATGTTTTCAGGTTCTTGAGAAAGCCGGATGATTGCCCTTTCAGGTTTATCAGAGAGGGCAGAATGGCCTTCGCCTCGATTTTCCCCTGATTCAACCCGGCCAGCGCATCCGGATTTCCGTCCAGAATCTGGTCGAACACCTTGGCCTGTTCTTCAGGGCTAAGCCCGAGCTTCTGCAGCAAGGCCTTTATCAGGCCGGCATGTGATAGCC
>CAYWUK010000015.1:0-14562 GCA_964461475.1 uncultured Dehalococcoidaceae bacterium | reverse complement strand
GGCTTGGGGCTGCCGTTTGACATTGCCGAGGAGATGAAGAAGAAATACGGCAGCGTTATGCCGGTTTACGAGGGCAAGGTGGAAAATGCCGCTGCCATATCGCAGGATGGGCATGGCGTCTCCTATCAGGACCTTTGTGCCATTGTCAGAGCACGAGTTGAGGAAATCCTGAAGCTTATCATGCTTGAGATGCCAAACTCTGACTATGAGACGTTAGTGCCGGCCGGCCTGGTTCTCACCGGTGGTAGCTCCAACCTTCCCGGCCTGGCGGCGCTGGGGCGCGATGTGCTCCGTCTTCCGGTGAGGGTAGGCACTCCCACCGACATATACGGGATTTCTGAAGTCCTTATTGACCCGGCATATGCCACCAGCGTTGGCCTTTTGCTCTGGGGGACGAAATACGAGGGCACGAGGAACTGGTCCAGTGGCTTCGGCGGCAAGCTGCGCCGTTTTGTTTCTCAGATTGGTAAACTCTTCCATTAGGGAAGTCGGAACTCAAGGGGCATTATTTATAATAAAAGGAGGAGGATATGGCAAAAACAAGTTTTGTCAATAATCCAGCTAGAATAAAAGTTATTGGTTGTGGTGGCGGTGGCTGCAACGCTGTCACACGCATGGTCCGGGAGGGAATCCAGGGTGTGGATTTTGTCGCTATGAATACCGACTCTCAAGCACTGGCTATTTGTGAAGCGCCAGTCCGCGTCCAGCTCGGGGAGAAGCTTACCAAAGGTCTGGGAGTGGGTGGCGATAACATGTTGGGGCAGAGGGCGGCAGAGGAAAGCAAGGACGAGCTCAAGGATCTGGTGGAAGGCGCAGACATGGTATTTGTCACTGCTGGCATGGGCGGTGGCACTGGCACCGGCTCCGCGCCCGTCGTCGCTGAGGTAGCCAAAGGAAGTGGTGCACTCACCATTGCTGTAGTTACCAAACCCTTTGCCTTTGAGGGGACTCACCGTTGCCAGGTGGCTGAAGAGGGCATCTCTCGCTTGCTGGGCAAGGTTGATACCCTTATTATCATACCCAACGACAGGCTGCTTTCGCTCTGCGACCAGAAAACGGGCGTGGACAGCGCCTTCAGGCTGGCTGATGATGTGCTCCGGCATGGCGTTCAGGCCATCGCCGAAGTTATCACCACTCCGGGGCTGATTAACCTTGACTTTGCCGATGTTAAGGCGGTGATGAAGGATGCTGGCCCTGCCTGGATGTCCATAGGCAGGGGTTCGGGCCAGAGCCGCGCTACGGATGCAGCCAAGGAGGCTTTAGCCAGTCCATTGCTGGATGTTTCTATTGAAGGGTCAAAAGCGGTGCTGTTCAACGTGGTTGGCGGCACTAGCCTCACCCTGTATGAGGTCAACCAGGCCGCCGATGTTATCAAGCAAGCTGTGGACCCCGAGGCCAATATAATTTTCGGCGTAGCCCATGACCCGGCCATGGACAACGAGGTGAGGATTACCCTGATTACCACCGGCTTCACCGCTCAGTTGGCTCCAGGAGAGGCTTCCAAGGATGACGAGCTTACTCAGCTTCTTAAGGGCATAAAGAGCGAAGATGAGTTGGACGTTCCTTCCTTCCTGCGACGTCCGTTGTTCAGCCATCGGCGCAATACCACAACACCTGCCAACAAGTCGGCGGAAACACATTCGCAATCACCTCTTTTTTAAGGTTATTTAAATTTAGATTTATTTAGAGAGAGTATTAAGTATGGATTCGGCGGAGAAGGCTATAGGGCCTGTAAAAAGGCTCTATAGCCTTTTGCTTTGACCATCTCCCTCGCTCCGGCGCTTTGTTGACAATTTTATTTTCAGCAGGTATCCTATTCTAGTGTTAGTTTTGGGTCTCTGACCGTTCTGTTCAACCCTGCCGATTATTTATAATGCGAATTATTGCCGGTGAAGCTAAAGGCCACAGACTTAAAGCGCCAAAGGGAACACCAACGCGCCCAGCGACAGACTTAGTGCGGGGAGCGATTTTTGCCATTCTGGAGACCATTGCCGATGATTGGTCGCAGGTGCTTGACCTCTTTTCCGGCAGTGGAGCCCTGGGCATTGAGGCTTTGAGCCGTGGCGCCGGCTGGGTGGACTTTGTTGAACGTGAGCCAAGGTGTTGTGTTATAATTAAAGAGAATCTGGAAAAGACGAAGCTTGCGGCGCGGGCACATGTCTACTGCCGTGGCGTAAGCCAGGCGCTTTCTTTTCTGGATAAGGAGTATAATATTATATTGATAGACCCTCCCTATTCCGATGAATCTATAGGCGATTTACTGACCAAATTAGCCACCTCTAGATTAGTGGGGGCAAGCTCAACAGTAGTAGTAACGCATTCTCCTCGTTTGTCCCTGGCTGCAACTTATGCCCCTCTGAGCCTCATCAAAGAGCACCGCCATGGTGATAGCTGCATCGCAGTTTACCGGAAGGAGGACGGACTTTGACCACCGCTGTCTATCCCGGCAGTTTTGACCCGATAACCAATGGCCACATTGATATTGTCACCAGGGTTGCCAAGCTGTTTGACAAGATAATAATCGCTGTATTCGCCACCCCGAATAAGCGCGTTTTCTTTAGCCTTGAGGAGAGGGTTGACCTGGTCAGAAGGGCGGTGGCCCATATGCCCAATGTTGAAGTACAGTCTTTCGGCGGGCTCACCGTTGATTTTGCCAGGCAGGTTAAGGCTCAGGTCATGGTGCGCGGGCTGCGTATGAGCGCTGACTTTGAACGGGAATTTGAGATGGCGATGATGAATAAGAAGCTCGCCCCTGAGTTGGAGCTGGTCTGCCTCATGGCGAGCCAGGAATACCAGTTCCTCAGCTCCAGCCTGCTCAAGGAAGTTGCCTCCCTGCAGGGCAATATTCATAACCTTGTTCCTCAGCATGTCGCTGAGGCCATCGGAAGGAAGGTGATTGACAATAAGTAGAAGTCATTGAAGGGATGTTAGGCGCAGACTTTTTAGGAATAATTTAGGAGGTTTATAATTAAATGGCCTATAAGATTACAGATGAGTGTATTAGCTGTGGGGCTTGCGAACCGGAGTGCCCCAATATTGCTATCTCTGAGGGCGAGACGATTTATGTGATTGACCCTGATAAATGTACTGAGTGCGTCGGCTCTTTTGAGTCTTCCCGCTGCGCCGACGTTTGCCCGGTTGACTGCTGTGTCCCTGACCCGGAACACGAGGAGCCCCGCGAGCAATTGCTGGAGAAGTGGCAGAAACTCCACCCCGGTGAAACCCCCGCCACTTAGCCAGGGTTGATATAAATTATAAAGATAAGCATAGGTTTTGGGCTGACTGAAGGCTGAACAGTCGGGACTGAATATAGCTTTGCCTTGCCCTTAGGCCGTTTGTTACTGGAAGAAAGAGCGGACTGCGCCAAATTCGCTGGGCAGCAGCGCCAGTATCATCGGGAATCGGTCTAACAAAACGGCGGCGAGGGCAGAGTCGGCTATTGGGCCGCCCGACCCCAGGAACTTGGCCCAGATGGCGAGCAGAGCGCTGCAGAATATCGCTCCCATTATAAAGCCGAAGACAGCGCCGCCGATGTTGTTGACCCAGCCCAGCATCACCGCTGAAACAACCCATTTCAGCAATGAAGCCAGCACCGAGGCGATTATCATTACGCCGATAAGGATGATGGCGAAGGCGACGATTTTGGCCAGGTTGTCCTGGGAAATAAAGGTGAGGCGCCCGGCAAGCAAGGTATAAAAATTCCCGGCCAGCAGTACTCCCACGATAACCCCGGCCAGCGACAGCACGGCCTTTATGATTCCCATCTTAAGGCCGATTAAGGTGGGTATGGCTATAAGCACTAATATAGCTATATCAAGCCAGTTCATTCCGCCTGCGCCCCGTTTTTCCTTCTATTATGTCATTCATAGTGCAAGGCGTCAATAGGGTTAAGCCTGGCAGCCCTCATCGCTGGATATATGCCGGAGACGATGCCGATGATGATGGAGACGCTGACCGCCAGTATGACGATGTCCGGGGACACCGTTCCTGCCAGTTTAAAGCCGCCGATGTCTATCTGGGCGATGAGGAAGGTTAGCGCGCCGCCGCCGAGTATGCCAATGCCGCCGCCAAACAGGCTTATTATCGCCGCTTCTATCAGGAATTGAAGCAGGATGTCTCTCCGCTTGGCTCCAACCGCCTTGCGAATGCCTATCTCCCTGGTGCGTTCCGTTACGGAGACCAGCATGATGTTCATAATGCCTATGCCGCCGACGAGCAGGGAGATGCTGGCGATGGCCCCCAGGAATATGGAAAATACCCCCGTTATCTGCCCGACGATATCCATGACCTGCTCCTGGCTGACCACGGCAAAGTCGTCCTTGTCGTCCGCGTTTAATCTGTGGTTTTTCCTCAGGATAGTCTCAATGTCGGTGGTCACCTCAGCCGTGGCCTCTTCGCTGGCTACCTTAACGCTGATTGATGCCACCGCATCTTCTCCCGTAGCCGTCCGCTGCGGGAACAACCTGGTCTGGAATGTGGTTATCGGCACGATGACGATATCGTCAAAGCTGACCCCAAACATTGCCCCGCCCTTGGGGGCGAGCACACCGACGACGGTGAAACGTTGTTTCTTCAGTTTGACCCTCTGCCCGATGGGGTCGCTGAAGCCGAACAAATTTTCGGCGATTTTGCTCCCCAGGACTATAACGTTGCTTCGCGAGGCAACATCGCGGCTGGTGAGGAAGCGCCCCGAGCCTAATTCGTACTTGAGCACGTCCAGGTATTCAGGCGTGGAGCCGTGGATGAGCCCCCTGGCATCCTCATTGCCAACGGTTACCGTGATAAAGTTTTCGTTTATCGGGGCTATGGCTACTACCTGGGGGACGCTTTCCAAAGATTTGACATCTTTCATGGTCAGCGTAGCGGGGGCGTAAGCTGGTGACATCCCGACTCCGGCGTCAACTTCGGGAGAGCGAGGGATTACCTGGAGCACGTTGGTGCCCAGTTCCTCGTAGGCGGAGGAAATGCTGGCTTCGGCTCCCCTGCCCGCAGACACCAGGGTGATAACTGCCCCCACGCCGATGATAATGCCGAGCATGGTCAGCGCCGAGCGCAGCTTATTGGATAACAGCGACCTTATGGCAATGCCAAAAGACTCTATGAATTTCAATTATAATCTCCTTAATGTCCGTAAGTAATATGGCTTATCTAAGCGTCGCTCCTGTCGCCGCTGGCATCCTTGTCCCCGGCGACTTTCTCGTCGCTGATTATCTTCCCATCCAGGAGGCGAATTATGCGCTGAGATTGTTGGGCTACATCCATCTCATGGGTGACCAGGAGTATGGTGTTTCCTTCCTGATGGAGCTTGAGAAAGATGGAAATAATCTCCTGGGTGGCCACGCTGTCCAGGTTGCCGGTGGGCTCATCGGCCAGAATTAGCGCCGGGTTGTTCACCAGAGCCCTGGCTATGGCCACGCGTTGCTGCTCACCCCCGGAAAGCTCGGATGGCTTGTGCTTGAACCTTGCCGCCAACCCTACCCGTTCCAGGGCTTCCATAGCCCTCTTACGCTTGCCGCTGGAACCGCCATATACAATGGGCAGCTCTACATTTGTGATGGCACTGGCTCTGGGAAGGAGATTATACGTCTGGAAGACGAAGCCTATCTTTTTGTTCCTCATCTCGGCCAGCTTGTTATCGTTAAGCCTGCTGGCATCAACCCCATCAAGGAGGTATTTGCCCGATGTGGGCTTGTCCAGAAAGCCAACGATGTTCATCAGGGTGGATTTGCCGGAGCCGGAGGCACCGATGAGGGCTACCATCTCGCCCTGTTCAATGCTCAGGGTTATCCCTCTCAGGGCGGGGACTTCTACTTTGCCCATGCTATAATTCTTGGTAATATCTTCAAGCTCTATCATTCTTTTACCCGCTTCTCATTGCCTTTATTAGAAGAAACTTGTCGTGGAGGACTTGGGCGCTACCTGCGTTTCTACCAGCACTGTTTCCCCTTCGCTGAGGCCGCTGATAATCTCGGTCTGCAGGTCGTTGCTTATTCCGGTAACCACCTGCCTGTCCTGGGTCTGCCCACCTGTCACGACCTTAACTATGCTGTTGCCTTCGCTGTCCTTGCTGATGGCGCGGCTTGGCACGAGGAGGACATTGCTCTTGCTGCTGATTATGATGTCGGCAGAGGCGCTCATGCCGGGCCTTAGCCCGTATTCCTCGGCTGTGGAGAAGCTTGTTTTGACGTGGTATATAACGACGCCGCCATCAGAGGTAGGCAGAGGGTAGACGGAGCTTACCTGTCCCTGGAGTTCAACATCCGGCAGGGCGTCCAGGGTGATAATGGCTTTTTGTCCGGCCTGTATGCCGGGTATGTCTATCTCATCAAGGTCCACGATGAGCTCCATGCTGGTCAGGTCAATGAGGTATACCACCGTCTTGGGCGATACGGTTGGGTTGGGGACCATGTCCCCCTCTTTTACGTATGTATCGGCAACCACTGCGCTGAACGGGGCGACTATTGTTGCTTCATCGAGGTTTTTCTGGGCTTCACCCTTTGATTTTTCGGCCAGGGCTGCGGACTGCCTGGCCTCTTCGGTGGACTGTCTGGCGGCCTCAAGCTGTAGCTCCTTTATGGCAATATCGTCATCAAGGTCTTCCAGGTCTTTCTCGGCTTGTGTCTTCGCCATTTCCGCCGCTTCAACCTGCTTCCTCTTTATGGCCGTTTCCTCGGTATCGCGCCCGGATTGCATCGCCTTTAATGCGTCTTTCGCTGCGTTAAGCCTCGCTTGGGCATGAATTACCGTGTCTTCCCATTTCTTGTATCCCGGGAGCTTGGAGAAATCCTCGTCTATCGTCGGATAAGTCCCGTCCTCGTTAGGTGGTATATATTTGTATAGCTGCTCCAGGGCGTATTTCAGATAGCTTTCGGCTTCATCTACGTCTGACTGTGCCACCTTGATATCCGACCATGTATTCAGGTCTTGAACCTGTTCCAGGTTATATGTCGCCTGGTCCACGCTTATCTGGGCGTTAAATAGGACTAGCTCCAGGGCATCTCTGCTGTCCCGGATGTTTTTCAGGTCGTGTTCTGCCGTTTGTTCCGCCAGTTGCGCCTGGGTCACGGCTAGCTGCGCCTGTACAACGGCCACCTGTGCCTGTGCCAGCGATAATTCCAGGGGGCTGGTATCAAGCCTGGCCAGCACATCACCCTTGGCGACCTTATTGCCCTTTTCCACGTAAAGCCTCTCTACCTTGCCAGTGCTGCCAAAGGTGAGGCGCGCCTCGCGAGAGGCTTCTATGTTGCCGCTTCCCGTAACGCTGAAAGTTATATCTCCGCGTTCGACTTTCACCGACTGTATTTCGGTTACCGTGCTTTCGCTGCTTCCGAGCGGATTGCAGGCAGCGGCGCTGACCAGGAGCAGCCCCAGCAGCACAAGGATTATTATCTTCCATTTGCTCATTTCGCAGCCTCCAAATTATAAAAATGGCTATTTAACCTGTTTGCAGTGCTACTCTTCGCGATGATTTTTTATCCCTGTGGCTTTGTTCCCAGCGCTCCAGCAGGGCAGGGAATTCCCGTTCAAAAAAGGCATATACATCGCGCATCTCCTCCAGCCAGGATCGGGTTGAAGGTGCCTTGTTTTCCAGCAGCTCCAGCCCGCGCTCGGCGAGCTGGCGGAACATCTTGACCTCGTCCTGAAGGCCGCGCCTCATGGTGTTCTGCCAGGCATCAGGCCGGAGGCGAAAATAATCATGTCGCACCCCCGGCAGGCTGAGCCGTTCAATCAGTCCCAGCTGGATGAGAAGGCGGGTCATGGTGCTGATTGAGCCCTTGCTTGCCATGAGGGCTTTGGTCAGCTCGCTGGTGGACTGGTGCGGCGGTTCGGAGATGAGGAGCCTACCGAATATGCGCCCGGACATGCAGGGAAGGCCGGTCTGCTCAAAGACTATGCCAACCTCTTCCACAAACTGCTGTTCTTCTGCCTGTCGTTTGTCGTTCATCCTGTATCTTCTCAGACCAATAGCTCAAGTTTATATTATAATATGTTTTGTATGTTTTATCAATATTGAACATATTGAATTTACTGGGTTTTGCTTGAAAATCTTGAAATCGGCGACGCCTGTGGCTTGTGGCGTTGTCGGCGTGGCCTACTTGCCCAGCTCTATGGCCTTGTTGTAGGCGGCGGTGACTGCCTGCAGCACCAACTGGCCGAGCCCGCCTTGCTCAAACTGTCGCACCGCCTCGGCGGTGGTGCCGCCCGGAGAGGTAACCATGCGGCGCAGTTCGGCGGGGGGCTTGCCGGATTGCTGGATGAGATGGGCTGCTCCTAGCATTGCCTGTAACGCCAGCGCCTCGGCGGTATCACGGGGAAGGCCGATGTTTACCGCTGAATTGACCAGCGACTCAACGAAGAGGAAGAAATAGGCGGGCCCGCTGCCGCTTATAGCGGTGGCCATGTCAATATACTTTTCCTCGGCTACGTAGATTTCCTTGCCCATGGCGCCAAGTATGGAGCCGGCCCAGCCTTTCTGTTCTTCGGTTACTGTTGAGGTGGCCGTCCATACGCTCATGCCCTCTCCCACCTGCGATGGGGTGTTGGGCATGCAGCGAACTATGCTCTGGTGTTTCAGTCCTTGACATAAAGTATCAATCCTGGCCCCGGCGACGATGGATAGGGCGAGTTGCCCGGGCTTAAATTTACCCTTGAGCTCGGCCATGGCCACGGCTAAATTCTGCGGCTTAATCGCCAGGACGATGGCGTCGCTATCCTTTATGGCCAGCAGATTATCGCCCGTGGTGCGGACGCCGTATTTGTGCTCGAGATATTGACGGCGGGGCTCGGCGATATCGTTGACATATAGCTCTTCAGGCTTGCTCAGTTTCTTGGCGATGAGGGCGGAGAGCATCGCCTCCCCCATATTCCCCCCACCGATGAATGCTATCTTCATTTTCTTTTTACTTCACCCCCTGGCTTCAACTATCAGAATGTCGCCGCTTACTTCACCACGAAGTTCATCAGCCGGCCCGGGACGTATATTCTTTTTAAGATTTTCTTGCCTTCCAGGTGGGCCTTCACCTTCTCGCTTTCCATAGCCATCCGCTCAATCTCAGCCTCAGTGATAGAGGCTGAAACAGAAAAACGGTCGCGCAGCTTGCCGTTGACCTGCACCACCAGCGTAATCTCTTCATCTTTAGCCAGTTCTTCGTCCCACTGCGGCCACCTCTGGTTGTGGATGCTGTACTTGTGCCCCGTCCTCTGCCACAGCTCCTCTGTGAAGTGTGGCGCCGTCGGCGCCAGGAGCAGGAGCAGCGTTTTCACGGCTTCCTTCCAGGCCGATGGGGAGACTGTGCCTGTCTCGCTCAGCCTGGACAGGTAGTTGGTGAGTTCCATGAGCGCCGCTATCATAGTGTTGAAGCGAATCTTCTCCAGGTCTTCGGTTGCTTTCCTGATGGTCTGGTGGGTCAGGCGGGCGAGGTCTCTTTCTGCCTCTTCCCTGGTGGCGGGGCTGATCCCCCTGCCTGGATTGTATACATCAAGCACCAGCTTCCACAGGCGGTTGAACCAGCGGCTGATGCCGCTGATGCCGCTGTCGTTCCACTCGCCACCCTGTTCCCATGGGGCGACGAACATGAGGTAGGCGCGCACGGCGTCGGCGCCCAGCTCTGAGACATATGCATCAGGGGTAATCACGTTGCCCCTGGACTTGCTCATCTTCTGCTTCTGGGCGATGATTATGCCCTGGTTGAACAGGCGGGTGAAAGGCTCGCCGAAGTCAACCAGCCCGATGTCGCGTATCGCCTTGGTGAAGAAGCGGGCGTAGAGCAGGTGCATCACGGCATGCTCGGCGCCGCCGGTGTAAAGGTCCACCGGCATCCAGTATTTCACCTTCTCTTGGTCGAATGCCGCCGTAGCGCAGTCTGGGCTGGTATAGCGCAGGAAATACCATGAGGAGCACATGAATGTGTCCATGGTGTCCGTTTCCCGTTTGGCCGGAGATGAGCAGCGCGGGCAGGTGGTATTGACGAACTTCTCGTTATACTTGAGCGGCGATTCGCCGGTAGGCTTGAACTCAGCGTCCTCCGGGAGCAATATCGGCAGGTCTTTCTCGGGTACGGGGACTATGCCGCATTTGGCGCAGTAAATCATGGGTATAGGCGCGCCCCAGTAGCGCTGGCGAGAGATAAGCCAGTCGCGCAGCTTGTAGCTTATGGTGCGCCCGCCCCATCCCTTCTCTTTTAGGAAATCGGAGACGGCTTTGAAGCCCTGTTCGTTGGGGAGTCCGTTGAACTGCGCCGAGTTTACCATTACGCCCGGCTCAGTATAGGCCTGTTCCAGCTCATCACCCTGCCAGTCGGGTGGCGCTATCACTACCCGTATGGGCAGGCTGTACTTTTTGGCGAAGGCGAAGTCGCGCTCATCATGGGCGGGCACCCCCATCACCGCCCCTGTGCCGTAGCTCAGCAGCACATAGTCGGCAATCCAGATAGGCACCTTCTCCCCGTTGAGCCGGTTGGTGCAGTATGCGCCGGTGAATACCCCGTCCTTTTCCCTCTCCGTTGAGAGGCGCTCTATCTCGCTTTCGTGCCTTGACCTGGCGATGTAGGCTTCCACCTCTGCCTTCTTGTCCGGCGCGGTCAGCCTGGCCACCAGAGGGTGTTCCGGCGCCAGCACCATAAAGGTAACGCCGAAGGTGGTATCCGGTCGGGTGGTGAATACCTTTATCTCCTTTTCCTTCGCACCGGAATGTTCCAGGCCAAAGGAAATCTCAGCGCCGTAGCTTTTGCCCACCCAGTTGCGCTGCATTATCTTTATGCGCTCCGGCCAGTCGATGCCATCGTGTTCCATGAGCTCATCGGCGTATCTGGTGATGCGGAAGAACCACTGCTCCAGGTCTCTGCGGGTCACAGGCGTCTGGCAGCGCTCGCATACCCCTTCGCCCACCACCTGCTCGTTGGCCAGCACCGTCTGGCAGCGGGGACACCAGTTGACCGGCGCCTTGCCGCGATAGGCCAGTCCGCCTTCGTAAAGCTTGAGGAAGAACCACTGCGTCCATTTATAGTACTCGGGCAGGCAGGTAACTACCTCCCGACTCCAGTCGTATATGGCGCCGATGCTCTTGAGCTGGCGGCGCATGTTCTCTACGTTCTGCATCGTCCAGGTGTAGGGGTGTATGCCGCGCTTGATGGCGGCGTTCTCGGCGGGCAGGCCGAAGGCGTCGAACCCCATGGGATGCAGCACGTTGTAGCCCTGCATTCGCTTGAAGCGGGCGTGGACATCGGATGGCGCCATGGCATACCAATGCCCGATGTGAAGGTCGCCGGAGGTGTAGGGGAACATGGTCAGGGCATACCACTTGGGGCGGGAGTCATCCTCGTTGACCTCGTATAGCTTATCTTCCGCCCATTTCTGCTGCCACTTCTTCTCTATTTCTCCGGGGTTATACTTGTCTGTCATGTGCTTCACCGTTTAAAGAAAGGCCCTCCGTCTTCCAGTATTGATTGGCGAAGGGCTTTATCTCAGTAACGCATCTTAATAACTCTCGTGAGTAATTTTAGCAGCAAAGGGGCGCCATGTGCAAATTGGTTTTTGCGCTGCGGCCTTGTGCTGCGCGTGGCGGTGTTGTAATATTGGTCTGATTAATAAGCATAGGAACAACTTTAAATCAGGAGGATAACATGGCTGAGTTTGCCGGGAAGAAGCTGCCGTTTGCCCGCATCGACCATGTGGGAGTAACGGTGAAGGACTTGGACAAGGCCGTTGAGCACTACCAGTCTCTGGGCATAGGGCCGTTCAAGCCGTTATATTCCAGCCTTTATGACAGGCGCTTACACGGCAAGCCCGTGGATGGCGTCAAGGTGCTTATAAAGGTCGCCATGATTGGGGACGTGGAGTTTGAGCTGGTCCAGCCCGTCTCTGGGAGGTCCGTTCACCAGGAGTTCCTGGACAAGCACGGCGAGGGCATCAGCCACCTGGGGTTTTTCGTGGACGATATAGATAGAGAGGTGGCCAAACTGGTGGCAAAGGGATACGAGGTGGTCACCAGCGGGAAGTTCCAGGGCGGCGGGGGGCTGGCATACCTCGGCATTGAGGAGGTGGGCGGCGCTTACTTTGAGCTGATTCAAAAGCCGCCAGATAGACAGCCTTAGCTTCCCGGTGCTCCGCCTTGCTCTGGCGAGTATTGCCTGATTGGTTGCCCACATCAGGCGAATGTTAATACAGACCTCGGATTCTCAATCAGTATGTTATTAATCTGCTCTTCGGAGAATCCTTCTTGCCGCATCATCGGCACGCCGTAGCGCAGGATATAACCGTAGCCCAGGCCGCCGTATTTAGTGAGGCGTATCTTGAAGCAGACATCGTGCGACATGAGGATTTGCCTTTCATGTCCGGCGTCCATGAGCGCCTTTATCTGATGCAGCCGCGCCCTGTCGCCGGGCATATCTATAGGCAGCAGGGAGTAGTAGTGGCTGTCCTTACCGAAGAGGTCGTATTCAATGTAGCAGCCCATTTCCGCCACCTTGAGGCGCGTCTCAGGTTTGAACATTGTTACCGAGGTGTGGCACATGACAATTCGGCTTGCATCGGCCCCGGCATCGCGCGCTATGCCTATTAGCTCAAGGGGAGACTCCTCGTCCTTGCCGGGGTGTATCATCAGTGGCGCGCCTGTCTCCCGCTGCGCCATGGCTGCCGCCCTAAGCACCTTGCGCTCGTTCTTATGCAGAGGCGAGGAGCAGGCGACCTCGCCGATGATTCCGGCGCGCACCCCTTTGTCCTCAACCCCCTCTCTTATCTCCTTGATGAACTCGTCGGCAATCTGTCTTTCCGTCCAGGATTCCATCTCGGCGGGATGAGCCGCCGCCAGGTAGTATGACGTGCCCATGACTATATTGATGCCGGTGGCGCGGGACACCCGTGCCAGTGCCAGAGGGTCGCGCCCCATGTATTTCGGGGTGACCTCAACTATGGTGCCGCCGCCGTTTTTCTTGAAAATCATGACCTCGTCAATGGCGGTTTCTTCGTCATCCAGCGTGCCGTTATCCAGGTTCTTTGCAGAGTTCATGCGCAGCCAGCCTAAAATTTCAAGGCTTACCGGCTGATACGCCAGGTATTTTTCGCTGGCCTCTTGCGGCTCAACAAAGCTGGTCTTTTTCATGGTTATGAAAAGGTGTTCGTGGGGCAGGGTTACCCCCAGATGCTCCGGCGCCACGGGGCCGAGCACGGTCTGGGCCTTCCCGGAAAGCTCCGATTTTGTCATAGCTCTCTCCCTCCTCCGCGATTTGCTTATAGAAGCTCAAGCATGCTGGTCATAGACTAATCTTCCTCGTCTCAAATGTCAACCGCTTGATTGACGCTGAAATAATCGGGCATGTAGAATGAGCTGTAGAGATGCAATGTTATGGGAGGCCATGATGCCATACGACTATGAATATGAAATCAATACCCTGGCCAAAGAGGAGTCCTGGCGCATGTTCCGCATAATAGGGGAGCTTGTGGAAGGTTTTGACAAGCTCTCCGATGTGGAGCCGGCGATTTCCCTGTATGGTTCGGCGCGGCTCAAGCCGGACGATGAGCTATATACACAGGCGGAGGAGATAGCCTATCGGCTGGGCAAGCTCGGCTTCTCTATCATCACCGGCGGCGGCCCCGGGGCTATGGAGGCGGCGAATAAGGGGGCGCTCAGGGCCGGGGTCAAGTCAATCGGACTTAACATAGAGCTTCCAGAGGAGCAGGCCAGCAATGCTTATACCACGAAATCAATGACGTTCAATCACTTCTTCGCCCGCAAGGTGATGCTGGTGAAATATGCCGCCGCCTTTGTTATAATGCCCGGCGGGCTGGGCACGCTTGATGAGCTGACCGAGATACTGACGCTGATGCAGACCCGTAAAATCAGGCCTTTCCCGGTGATTTTATTCGACAGTGAATACTGGGAGGGATTTCTAAACTGGCTAAAAGGGACATTGCTGGCGCGGGGTTTCATCTCAGTAGAGGACCTCAACCTGTTAATAGTCTGCGACCAGCCTGATGAGGTGATTGACGTTGTCCAGAGGTGGTACGAGCAGCACGAGGTCGTCGGCAAGAAGGCATTGCTCGGCTAGCGCTTGTCGCTGCCTTTCTTGAGGGAAGGGCGGTTAAATGCTATAGTAAGTGCTGATAGTCCCTTGCCTCCGGGATATCAGATATTTGGGGGAGTGCCGGAACTGGCAGACGGGCCAGACTTAGGATCTGGTGCTGAAAGGCGTGGGGGTTCGAGTCCCCCCTTCCCCACTTGGGGTGTCAATAGGCAGAACCGAAATCATCTCCTTATCTTTCTGCGCAGGCGGAATCGGTAGAGTATATTGAACCTTGGCCTGAGTGCCCTCAATAGTGACCCTTTTGATAAAACTCCTTAAAAAAGCTTTGCTTTTAGGCAGGTCGGCTTCTTGCAGTATTGCCTTCAGGTCACGAGCGTGTTCCTTGATAATTCGCGCATCCACATAAGTTGGTCCTTGGGCAAGCATCTCCGCTTCGATTTGTAACCGCATTTTGCTTAGGTCAGCCTGTCTCGACCTTTGCTCTTTTATCCGTGGTGATAGGTCGTCAAGAGACAGCTTTCTGGTCTCCAGGGCATCATAC
>CAYWUK010000014.1:0-14816 GCA_964461475.1 uncultured Dehalococcoidaceae bacterium | reverse complement strand
GTGGAAGCCCTTTATCAATATAAGCCCAATCTCATAGTGGAAGTACTCATCCCCGATTTCAAAGGGTCGCTGCCAGCCCTGCAAACCGTGGTAGATGCCCATCCCGGTGTGCTGAACCATAATGTGGAGACTATCCCTCGCCTTTATCCTGAGGTCCGCCCCCTGGCGGAATACCGGCGCTCAATTGAGCTTCTGCGGCGCGCCAGGGAGATTGACGGCCACATTCTCACCAAGTCGGGGCTGATGCTCGGGCTGGGCGAATCCCGCCAGGAAGTAATTGAAGTAATGCGCGACCTGGTGGACGCCGACTGCAATTTTCTGACCATAGGGCAGTATTTGCAACCCTCATTCAGGCATCATCGGCTGGTGCGCTACATTCCGCCCGAGGAGTTTCAGGAATATAAGGCTTTGGGGGAGGAAATGGGATTTTCTGCGGTGGTTGCCGGCCCCCTGGTGCGCAGCTCTTTCCATGCTGCTGAGACATATCTTTCCGCCGCTCGTTAGCTGAGAAGCTAATGCTGTTTGCTCTGTGGACAAAAGCCTTTAACTTCGCTAAGATAAAATAAATCGGCAAGTGAGGTGGCAAGATGTCCGGCAAAAAAGTGACCCTCTATTCAACTCCCACCTGACCCTTCTGTAAAAAGACGAAGGAGTATCTTTCGCAAAAAGGCATCGCCTTTACAGAGCGCGATGTAGCCAAGGACAGGGAAGCCCTCAAAGAGATGATGACTAAGGCGAAGCAGCTGGCAGTGCCGGTGCTCATCATTGATGGCCAGATTGTGGTGGGCTTCAATCAGGCTAAAATCGATGAGCTTTTATCCTGAATATCTCGCACTCATGTTGGCTGAGCTTCCTGTAGGGATTAAGGCGCTTATCGGGGGCGGTTATGTATGATTTGATTATAATAGGCGGTGGCCCGGCGGGGCTCTGTGCCAGCGTGTATGCTGCACGCAAGCAACTGAAAACCCTGCTCATCAGCGTTGATATCGGCGGGCAGATAAACAACACCTGGGGGATAGAGAATTACCTGGGGTATCAATTCATTGAAGGCCCCGAGCTAATAAGCAAGTTCCAGGCTCAAATCGCACAGTTTCCCATAGACCAGAAGATTGGCATTAAAGTCGCCCGGCTGAAGGAAATTGATGGCGGCTTTGAGGCCGTAACCGAGGCGGGGGAGCGCTATCAGGCCAGGGCGGCAATCCTGGCCACCGGGAAGAGGGCAAAGAGGCTGAATGTGCCGGGAGAAGCCGAGTTTATCGGCAAGGGGGTGAGCTACTGCGCCATCTGCGATGGCCCTGTCTTCGCCGGCCAGAAGGTAGCGGTGGTGGGCGGGGGCAACTCGGCGGTTGAGGCAGCCCTGGACATGCTGAAGATTGCCGAGCAGGTAAACCTGGTTTCCCTGACTCCGTTGACCGCCGACCCGGTTCTGGTCAGGCAGCTAACGGCTGCTGAAAAAGTTGCCATTTTTGTTGAACATCAAGCGGTAAAAATCGAGGGGCAAGACTTCGTTGAGGCAATAGCGATAAGGCCGGCGAAAGGCGGCGAAGAGAAGCTCCTGGAAGTTGCTGGCGTCTTTGTTGAAATTGGGCTGGACCCCAATTCGGAGCCGGTGAAGGGGCTTATTCCCCTGAATAAACAGGGCGAGGTGCCTATTAGCTGCTTCGCCGAGACTACTGTCCCCGGGCTTTACGCCGCCGGCGACGTTACCGATGTGCCGGAGAAGCAGATTATCATTGACGCCGGGGAGGGGGCCAAGGCTGCTCTCCAGGCGCATCATTATCTGCAGCGACTGAAAGAGTAGCATATCCTGAGTTTATGTTGCGAGGAGTCCTGTGGTCAAGGAGTTGAAGAAAGACGGCAAGCTGCTGTATATCTGTGAAGAGTGCGGCCTTGCCTATGAGCAAAGAGAGTGGGCGGAGAAGTGCCAGCGCTGGTGTAAACAGCATCAAAGCTGCAACCTGGAGATAACCCAGCACAGCGTGCCGCTCAGCTAATTATGAATTAAGCAGCTTCTCCGGAAGAGGCCTCTTACTGAATAGATATACCATCGCTATTACCGAGACGGCGAGGGCGAACATGGCTACTACTTGCGCTTGTTGCAGCCCCCAGAGAACGGCGTTTTCCTGTCGCACAAAGGTGAGCACCAGGCGTCCGAGCGAATAAAGCAACAGGTAGCTCAAGAATGCCAGGCCGTCCCTCTTGAAGTGGCGGCCAAGCCTCCAAATTAGCAGCAAGGCTGCCGCGTTCCACAGCATCTCGTAAACCGGGTATGGATGAGTGGGCAGGCCCATCAGGTTTGACGGGATAAGGGCGTTGTGGTTGGTGTAGATGAAGCCCCAGGGCAGGCTGGTGACACCGCCGTAAGCATCGCCATTGATGATGCAGCCGACCCTGCCTATTATATGCGCCGTGAGCAGTCCGGGCACCAGGGCATCGGCAAGGCGTGCCAGTGGGATGTGCCTGATTTTGCTGTAGACGACGGCGGCTATGCCCCCTCCCGCCAGAGCACCCCAGATGGCCAGGCCTCCCTGCTGGAGCTGTAATATCTGAAAAGGGTTATCTGCATAATAGTCAAATCGGTCTATCACATGGAACAGCCTGGCGCCCAATAGGCCGGCGAGCACTACCCAGACAGCAAGAGAGTAGATGTCATCGTTCGGGATTCCCTTCTTCTTGCCCTGGCGCGCGGTTATCAATATTGCCGCGGTCACCGCCAGCATGATGGTCAGGCTGTACCAGCGAATCTGGGAATCCCCCAGGTAGAAGATTACCGGGTCGATGTTAATGACAATGCCATGCATCTTTTATCGCTCCGGACAAACCTGTTTTCGCCTTATCGGGTTCATTATGGCCATTTTCGGCAGGCTCCACTATAACTCCTATCCCTTTTGTCGCCATTATGTTTACCTGCTCCCCAAGCTGTAAAGAATCGGCGGAGTAGGCGCTCCATAGCTCGCCCCTGGCGCGCACCAGGTATTGGGCGGCTTGGCTCGACCCGAGCCTGGATACTACCTCGGCCCGGCTGCCAATCAGGCTGCGGAAGTCATCGTGTAAGGGCCTTCTCATCGCCTTCATCATCAGCCGGTAAAGGAAAATTGATACGAATACTATGGCCAGATATAAGGGCAGGGCATAGCTCAGAGGCAGGAGCCAGAACAATGGCAGCCCGATTAATGGCAGAAGAAGAATTAAATGACACATCTTGTTTTATATTTCCTCCTTGGTTGCGTCCGCGTGTTGCAGTATTATGCGCAGCGTTGACCTGGACTTATCGTTTCATGGCCTTTCGCAGCGTTTCCATCAGTTCCCTGATGTGCTCCTCTCCATGCTGTTCGCGGATGGCATCGGTGACGCAGCCTTCGATGTGGTTCTCCATAATAATCAGCGATACTTCGTCAATAGCCGAAGAAAGTGCAGTCAACTGCTGCACGATGTCAATACAATAGCGGTCTTCTTCAATCATGTGCTGGATGCCCCTCGCCTGTCCTTCAACCTTTTTCATCCTGGCCAGGATGGCGGGCTTATCCTTGCTGTAACGATACTGTTTTGTGGCTACGGACATTTTTCATTTCCCCCTGTAGCTAATGTGTTTCATACTAGATACTAGCATAGGGTATAAGGCTTTGTCAACCTGACCTGGCCCCCGAAAACGATATCAGTTATAATCTCGTAAAGGGGGATTTTAGGGTGCAGAACCCGCTCTTAACAACTTGTCCGAATTTAGGGGGCCACCTCACCTTTTATCATTTCCAATTATTATTCATATTATTATACATAATATCGGTGGATATTCAACTCAAGAGGTATAAATAGCTTGACTTTCTTCCCAGAGAGGGAATATATTTAAGCCGATGAGTTGTCATAAAAGAATGGGTTCTATACACATAAGCAATAATTCTAAACTGGTGAAACTCAAATAAGCCTGGAATTTGTTGACTAAAAAGTTACATGGTATCTCAGAGTCTGAATAGACATGGAGATATACAAATTAACATCAACAAAACTCTGTCAGAAAAAATTGCTACACCGGATTTTGTTTTCTTTAATTCTTTCCCATTAGCAAGCATTTTTTAATCGGACGAGCCTCTTTTCTTAAGCGGCAGGAAAAGACTATTAAGATTCCCCGTAAAATACTGGCTGCTCATGGGAAGCAAGAATTATGGAGTTGTTTGGCAGAATCAGGCAAAAAGTAGTTAAGGGATATGGCCTTTAAGCGCATCGCGACCCTGAAAACGGTTGCCGACTTCACCGCCTATCTAAGCTCGCTTGGATTATCTCTTCCCTTTGATGAGGAAGTGCAGTCAGGCGACGCTGCGCCGCTGGCCCAGCCATATTTTTGGGGTGATAAGGCGATTGGCAATCGCTTTGCTGTGCTGCCGATGCAGGGTTGGGACAGCACTCCGGATGGGCGTCCCAGCGAGCTTACCAGAAGGCGCTGGCGGCGTTTCGGCCTCAGCGGTGCCAAGCTAATCTGGGGAGGGGAGGCAGTAGCCGTTTCCTCGGAGGGTCGGGACAGTCCCGATGCATTGCTTATCAACGATGATACCGTTGAGGAACTGGCGGAACTGCGCGAACTGCTGGTGAGCGCTCACGCGGAGCGTTTTGGCCGGAGCGACGACCTGCTGGTGGGGTTGCAGTTGACTCATGCCGGGCGCTTTGCTAAACCCAGCGACAAAAAAGTGCCGCAGCCGCTAATTCTCTACCACCATCCAATCCTGGACGTCAGGTTTGGCTTACCAGCGCAGACACCACTGATGACCGATGATGAGGTGTCTCTTGTAGTGGAGGATTTCGTTAAAGCGTCGGTGCTGGCAGGGCAGGCCGGCTTTGATTTTGTGGATGTGAGGCATTGTCACGGTTATCTGGCGCACGAATTCCTCAGCGCCGTAAACAGGCTGGGCCGCTACGGGGGTAGCCTGGAAAACCGCTGCCGGTTTCTTAAAGAAATCGTAGCCGGCATCCGAGCCAAGGCGCCTGGAATGGGAATCGGCGTCCGGCTGAGCGCCTATGATTTCATCCCCTTTCAGTCGGGAAAGGATGGACTGGGCGAAGCGGTGCCATTCCACGGCAGCTACCCCTATGCTTTCGGCAGCGATGCTACTGGCCTGGGCATTGATTTGGCCGAGCCGCTTGCTTTTCTGGACTTGTTGATGGAGCTGGACATCAAGCTGGTCTGCATCACGGTGGGGTGTCCCTATTATAACTATCATATCCAGCGCCCTACGATTAAGCCTCCGTTTAATGGCTATCTACCGCCGGAGGACCCGCTGGTCGGAGTTGCCAGGATGCTCTCTGTAGCCGAGGAACTCAAGCAGCAACGCCCGCAATTGATTTTTGTGGGCAGTGGCTATTCCTATCTTCAGCAGTGGCTGCCGAATGTGGCCCAGGCGGTGGTGCGCAGTGGCGGGGCGGACTTTGTCGGCATCGGGCGCATGTCCTTGAGCTACCCGGATATAGTTGCTGATATCCTTGAGGGCAAGCCTTTGCAGAAAAAGCGGATATGTCGCAACTGCGGCGATTGCACCGATGCCTCCCGCGGCGGCCTGATTTCCGGCTGTTTCAGCCTGGACGAATTTTACAGAGAACGCCCTGAATTCAAGCAGTTGAAGCGAATTAGAAGGATGAAGTAGAGAATACCTTCTTGGCAAGGAGGCTCAGATGAAGATTGACCGCAAGCGCTGGAAGGAAAGGCTTAAGGGCGGCGTTATTCCCGCCGTGCCGGTGCCCAGAAAGGCCAATGGCGAGTTGCACCAGGAGGCGCAGGAAAGCTATGTCAGGTACATGGCCGGCAAGAATGTGGCGGGCGTGGCTGTTTGGGCGCATACGGGCCGGGGACTTTTCCTGAACCATGACCAGAGAGAATCTGTCATGAAGAGTTGGCGCAAAGGGATTGGCCCGGATAGAATCGTCGTCGCTGGAGTTGGGGCGCAGGAAAAAGAGGCGTTGTCCTTTGAAGAGAAGAATAAAAAATACATTGCCGATTCCCTGGAGATGGCGGAACATGCCATCAAGCTCGGCGCCGATGCCTTTTTGATATACCCCCCTGTAATCTATGCGGGCAGGGCTGACTGCGATGATTTGATACTGCAATATCACCGCAAAATCGCCGAGCTCAAACACCCCATGATTCTTTTCTATTTGAGCGGCTCACTCGGAGGTGTTTCTTATTCAATGGATGTGCTCGCAAAACTGATGCAGATTGATGAGGCCATAGGAGTAAAAAGCGCCACCATGGACAGCGTGATTACCTATCAGGGCATCTCCAGGATGCTGTATGAGAGGTTCCCTGACCTGGTGCTGATTTCTGGCGAAGACAGGTTTGTCGGCTATACTGTGATGCGCGGCGCCACGGCGGCACTTCTCGGCATGAGCTCGGCATGCCCTGAGCTTGAAATTGACCTGTTCAACGCCTATTTTAAGAAGGATGCCCTGAAGTTTCTGGAGCAGTCCGACCATGTTGACGCTTTTGCCGAAGCTGCTTATGCTCTGCCACTGGAGGGCTATGTGCTGAGGATGCTGTGGGCGCTTAACATATTGAACGTCATCCCCGAGGGCGCGTGCTGCGACTCAGATGGCCCGACGATACCGGCAGCACAGAAGGAAGATTTGAGAAAAGCCATGCAGAGGCTGGGGCTGGTGAAGGGCGGGCGGTGATGCTCTTTACATAATATTAGAGACTGCTAGCCGTGCTCTTCCAGGACTTTGGTCGCTTCGCTTCTCATCAGGTCGAGAGGGGCTTTGTGCCCGGTCCACATCTCAAAGACCATTATCCCCTGCCAGACGAGCATGTTAAGCCCGTCAACAGTAGGGGCGCCGACTTCTTCGGCTTCCCGCAGCAGCCTCGTCTTGATGGGGTTAAAAATTACCTCCAGCACTGCAAGGTCGGGTCGGAGCAATCTTTTTGGCACCAGGGTCCCGTTATTATCGGGGCTCATCCCCACGCTGGTGGTATTGACCAGGATTTCGGCGTTATCCAGCGCCGCCGCCAGATTGGCCTCGCTCAGTTCCAGTGCTTTGACCTCTTTCCCGAAGGCCTGTGAAATGCGCTGAGCCAGGCTCACCGCCCAGTCGAACTCCAGCTTGCGGTTGATTATGGTCAGTCTGGCGCCTCTTTCGGCGAGGATGAAGGAGATAGACCTGGATGCGCCGCCCGCGCCGAGGACGACGATATTCTTGCCCTCCGGCTCGATGCCCCGCTCCAGCATTGATTGCAGGAAGCCGGTGCCATCCGTGTTGTATCCCGTCAGGACGCCGTCGTCGTTCACCACGGCACTGACTGCACCGACCCTTTCGGCCAGGGGATCAAGTTTATCAAGGAAGGGGATAATGCTCACCTTGTGCGGTATGGTAACGCTGAGGCCTCTTATATTCAGCGTCCTCACCCCTCTGACAGCCTCTCCCAGTTCCTCTTTCCTCACTCTGAACGCGACGAATATGTAGTCCAGCCCCAGCTCGGCGAAGGCGGCATTGTGGATAACCGGCGACATGCTGTGCTCTATGGGGTCGCCGATGATGGCACAAACTCCGGTCTTTCCCGTTACCGCGTTTCTTTTCATCGCTTGCCTCTTATGTGATTTTCACCACTATATACGAGGTTGGCTTGTCTGTCAACTTTCCCACAAGCAATTTCGCTAAGATTAATAAAGTGAACAGGCAAGGCACTTGCAACATCAGCCCATCTTTTACTATAATCCCATAGGGAAATGGATTAGGGGCCGGGCACGGCCTGCCCCTTGCAAAACCCCACCTCATCATGCGGGCTCGTAGCTCAGTGGCAGAGCGGTCGGCTCATAACCGATTGGTCGTAGGTTCGAACCCTACCGAGCCCACCATCTTTTTGCTCAAGTCTTCTTGATAACCCGCCCAGGTTCGCTTATAATACTGCCAAACCAGAGGGGACTTTTTTGCCCCGCTAATTAATTTGGAGGTGACATTATGGCTGAACATCCGTTAAAGGTCTTGGAGACCGTTGACCCGGAACTGTTTAAGCTCGTCCAGAGCCAGCGCGATTTTGCCCTGGCCGATGGCGCGCTGCCGAAGAAGGTGAAGCTGCTTATCGCGGCAGCCCTGGATGCAAATTATGGGTCTGCCAGCGGAGTGGCAGCATTGGCCAGGCAGGCGATGGAAGCCGGCGCTACACGGCAGGAGGTAACAGAAGCGGTGAGGGTTGCCCAGTACATGGGCGGCGCTTTTCCCGTCTTTGCGGCTGCGGCAGGGCTGAAGGAATTATTTTAGGGTAGGGTGTGTGCTTTTCTTATGACTATTGCAGTTGCTGCAAAGTATCCTTGGGGTATATTGAGACAACTTATTCCACAAGGTATAGTCATCCCCGAAGCGGTAGTATTATTATCAGATAGTAGGTTCAGCAGGAAAATACCGACTGGATACGATGCACAATCAGATAGTGGCACCAAGATATTCCAATTAGGGAATGATGTAGCTTGTGTCTATGCAGGTGTATGCACACTTGGAGAAAAATGCGTTGAAGAATTGAGATTTAGGTTATCAAGACAGAGAAATCCAAATTCCGCAACTAGTAGAAGAATTGCCCAAGAGACCCTCAATCGTGTATATAGACATGAAATAGCCGTTATGCGCCTTAACCCAAACGAGTCACCATTATATATATTGTTGGGTGCCTGTAATCAGAAAGGGAAAGCCGAACTCTATAGATTTAATTACAATGAAAATTTCAAGCCAGTGTGGATTAATGGCTACGATGTTATTGGATGGCCTAAAACCGCTACGAGATTCATAGAACTATTCTCTGGAGAAATACAAAGAAAGGTAGATAATGAGTTAACTACTCGTAATAAATATCCTCAGATACCTTGGGAACAATGGTTCCCGATACCGATACGAGATGGTGAAGTTGCACTGATAATGATTGCAATATTGAATAGTATTGTTGAGGATGGTTCAGATGACACAATTGGTGGTCATATTCAGTCGGTGATGGTCACGATGCAAGGGGTATCCTACCAAAGTGCTTCATCTTCAAAAAACCCTGTCAATCCACACCCAGAATGGGCTAAAGTCACCGCAGACTATGTTAATCTTGAGACAATAACTGGTATCACAGGCACAATTGGAGTCTACCATTCAAGTATATAGAACAGTAACGTTCATCAGTTCTGGTTCTCAATTTTCACCTCCCCAACTCTTCTGTCCTTATCCATTTCGTTCTATATCTCATCACTATGAAGATGCCGGCCATTATCAGCAGCCCGCCCGCCATCTCGGTTATGGTGGGCGCTTCGTGCAGGATGATATACCCCAGCAGCGTGGCCCCCACCGGCTCCCCGAGGATTGCCACCGAGACAAGCGTTACCGGCACCAGGCGCACCGCCATGTTGAGCGAAGAGTGCCCGATGAGCTGCGGCACAATAGCCAGCAGCGCGAGCATGATATAGGTAGTAGAGGAATAGCCTGAAAAGCCGTGGCCGGAGACTAGAGTCGCTATCAGCAGTATCGCTGCCGAGCAGGTGTAGAGCATGGCGAGGTAGCCCAGGATGTCTATGCGCGCCCGCATCTGGCCGCCGATGATGAGGTAAGCGCCCATGGCAAATCCGGCCAGCAGGGCGAGCACGTCGCCCAGGACGGCCGTTGCGCCTAAGGTGAATCCGCTGTAGTTGACCACCATAACACCCGCTAAGGCCACCACGATTCCGCCTATGGTCAGTTTATTCAGCCTTTCTTTCCAAAGGAAGTAGGAAACGGCGGCGACGAAGGCCGGGTGGGAAGTTACCAGCACGATTGAGCTGGCGATTGACGTGTAGCTGAGCGAGGTTATCCACAGCCAGAAGTGCAGCGCCAGGAAGGCGCCTGAGAGCAGTATCAGCAGCACATCGCGGCGGGGCAGCTTCCTGATGTTCCTGGCAGATTTCACCGAGGCGAAAGGGATTAATACGATGGCGGCTATGGCCATGCGGGAGGCGGCTATGACCAGGGGTGGGGCATCAGCCAGGCGGATGAAAGTGGCAGCGAACGACACGGAAACCACGCCGACGAGGAGGATTATATATGCTCTCATCCCGATTGCCGCCCCCGATTGATTATTTGCCGGAAGGCTTCCCGAGCAATTTATTCTAGAGCAGGCTCATGGCCTTGTCAAAAGCCGCCTGATTGCTGGTGACCACAGGCAAGTCAAAGGATTTCTTAAGTCGGGGGATGGCCTCCATGCCGCGGAAGTTGGTGCAGGAGATGAAGAGGCAGTCCGGATTGAGTCCGCGAATCTTCTCCCTGGCGAACTGGACGATTTCATCCGCATTCACCTCGGCTACGGCAGGGTTGCTCAGCATTCCCAGGCCAAAGACGGCCAGCACCTCAAGTCCCGTCTCCTCGATGCTGCGCCTTATGCACTGGTTGAGCTCTTCAACATAAGGAGTGAGGATTAGAACCTTCTTTGCCCCGGTAGCGGCCAAAGCCTGGTTCACCGCCTGGATGGTGCTGACCACCGGCGCCCCTGTGATTTCGGATATCTTGGCACAGAGTTCTCGGTCATATTCGCTGCCACGCAGGGCGCCGGCAGTGGTGCAGCCAAAGACTACCACATGTGGGTTCATCGTGCCCAGGTCTCTGGCGGCGGGCAGGGCGAACTCGTCCAGCATGCGCTCTTCAGCGGCCGCGGTGACGTCCTCCACAAGCATCCGCGCGGTGTGCAGGCTGATGTGTGGGGGCAAATTGCGATAGAAGTCCGGCTCCATTACGGAGTTAGATGAGGGGCATAGAAGTCCGACACGTTTACGCTTTTTCGAGGTCATCTCTCTATATAAAAAAGTTGCGGGGCATTCGTGATTAAATGAAGTATATCATACCCCGCAACTATATCGCACTATAGGCAGCTTTTTTCTAGGTCTCTTCCAGCGCCAGGACATGGCACGGGCAAAGCTCTATGCAGAGGCCGCAGCCGTCGCATTTATCGGGATAGCCCACATGGACATGCCCCTGGGAGTCGGTATAATGGACATCGTAGAAGCAGACCTTGGTGCAGACCTCGCATTCCGAGCAGCCGCATTGCAGGCAGCGCCTGGCCTCGCCCATGGCTTCGTTTTCGCTGAAGCCGAGTTCAACTTCGGCAAATCCCTTCCGCATCTCCGGCTGGAGCACAGGCATAACACCCCTCGCCTTGACCACGACCCCTTCTTTGGAGATGTCCGTGGCCTTCTTGAATGTAAGGGGCCTTCCTTCTTCTAAGTCCTGCCCGTTCAGATAGCGGTCTATGGATACGGCGGCTTCTTTCCCGGCGGCTACGGCTGAGATGACATCGGACGGGCCGGAAACGAGGTCGCCGCCGGCGAAGACTCCCTTGACGTTGGTCTGCCGTGTCACCGGGTGGACGGAGAGAGTCCTCGAACCGCTGTATTCAATCTCCTTGGGCAGCATGGCCCTGTCCACCGTCTGGCTGACGGCGATGATTACGTTATCAACATCCATGTTGAATTCAGAGCCTTTCACCGGAATGGGGCGCCTGCGGCCGCTGGCGTCTGGTTCGCCCAGTTCCATGCGGATGCACTGTATTCCCTTCAACTGGCCGTTGCTGGCGATTGCTTTGACCGGCGCCGCCAGGAACTGGAGCTTGACGCCTTCCTTCTCCGCCTCGTCAATCTCGCTGCTGATGGCTAGCATCTCGGCCCGGGAGCGGCGGTATACTATGGAGACATCTTTTGTACCCAGGCGAAGGGCGACCCTGGCCGCATCCACGGCGGCATTGCCGCCGCCGATAACGGCGACGCGGTTGCCGAGGGCAACCTTCTTCCCCGAGTTCACCTGCTCCAGGAAGCTCAGGGCATGAAGCACGCCCTTGGCATCTTCTCCGGGGATGTCCATCTTCTGGCTTACCCCGGCGCCCGTTGCTACGAAGGCCGCTTTATACCCCTGGTTGAACAGGCTGGCAATGTCTTTCACGGGGGAGTTCGTCTTTATCTCCACCCCCAGTTCTTTGATGTAATCTACTTCATTATCAAGAATGTTTTTGGGGAGCCTGTAGTCGGGTATGCTCCAGCGCATCAGGCCGCCTGTCTTGGCCGCCGCCTCAAAGACGGTTACCGGGTAGCCCAGCCTTACCAGGTCGTAAGCGCAGGACAGTCCCGCCGGGCCGGAGCCGACAATGGCCACTTTATCTTTCTTCGTCTTTTTTACCGGGGTTGCCTTTTCCCTTCCGTTTTTCAGTTCGTAGTCGGCCATGAAGCGCTTCAGGGAGCGGATTGCTATCGGCTCTTCAACCTTGCCCCGTTCGCACTCGGTCTCGCAGGGATGGGTGCAAACCCTGCCGAGGACCCCGGCAAAGGGAGATACATTGCGCTGAATGGAAAGAGCATCCTTGAACCTGCCCTCGGAGATGGCGGTTACATACCCCTGGGCATTTACGCCGGCGGGGCAGGCTACTTTGCACGGCGGGTGCCCGACGGCCAGCACCACATGTTTCGGCGGTAGCTTGCCATACTCCTGGATGGTGACGATATAGGGCAGGGCAATGCCGCGGAAGTCCTCAATGGAGTTGTATCCCTTGCGCTCCATGAAGGCGCGAACCCCATCCAGCAAATTGGGGACGGCCTGCATGCCGTCCCACATTATGGCCGTTACAGTTTGCACTGTGGTGGCGCCAAGCATGATAAATTCCACCACGTCTTCCCATGTGCTTACACCGCCCACGGCGGATATGGGGATATCAACCGACCTCGCTACCTCGGAGACGAAGCGCTGAATTATAGGTTTGATGGCGGCCCCGGTATAGCCGCCGTAGGCAGGGAGGATAGGTTTGCCCGTTTCAATGTTCACGCCGGGGAACGAGCGCACTGAGTTCGATATAGTCACGAAATCGCCGCCGGCATCCTTGACCGCCTGGGCAACTGGCACCATATCGGAGATGTTGGGAGTCATCTTGACTCCCACCGGTATCTTGGCTACTTCTTTTACCGCCTTGGTCTGCCTGTAGCACAGCTCCGGGTCCTGCCCGATTCTGAAACCCACCTGGCTATCCGGCATGGGGCAGGAGACATTAAGCTCAAACATACTGATGTAGCCGGTGTCCTGCAGCTTTTTGGCAAGGTCAACCAGCTGCTTGGTATCGCCGCCGACCACTATGCTGCCTATTATATGGGCCCCGCCCTGAACGGCGAGGGGAAGATCCTTGTCTATCCATTGTTCCAAGGGCAGGGTGGTATAAAGTTCAAGGTTGATGTTGCCGATGGCCTGGCCATTTTTACGCACGACGCGCATGCGTCCACAGCGTGGGTGCTTGGCGAAGGTGGCGGGGGGGCCAAATGTTTTTGGAATTACCCCTCCGATGCCAGCCAACCCCAACCTTTTGCAGGTCTCTCCGTCCCAGGTTGGTATTGCCGAACCGGCAATGAGCGGGTTCTGGAACTTCACTCCAGCGAAGTTTACCTCTAATCTGTCAGCCATGTTTGCTCCTCCTTAATGATGATGTCTAAAAGGCAAAAGGAAATGAGAGACTGCCTTTCTGATTGAAATCTACGCCAAATTATATCATGTTTGCCGCAAAACGGCCAAGTCCGCAGACATGGCCGTAAAGGCCTTTGGCTACTTGGCTTTTATATCCCTTTGAAGCGGTTGGTAATGGGCAGCCTGCGGTCACGGCCAAAAGCCCGGGCCGTTATCTTCACCCCTGGCGGGGCCTGGCGACGTTTATATTCGCTGCAATCTACCAGCTGGACTGCCCGCTTGACCACTGCTTCGTCAATGCCCATGGCGATGATTTGTTCGGCGCTTTTATCTTCTTCAACGTAAGCGGTCAGGACCGGGTCAAGCAGCTCATATTGAGGCAGGGTATCAGCATCCTTTTGTCCTGGCCTCAGCTCTGCCGAAGGCGGTTTGTTTATCACGCTGGCCGGTATCAAATCACGGCTGGCGAGCGAGTTGCGATAGTTTGCCAGCTCATAGACCATGGTCTTGGGCACATCCTTGATTATGGCAAATCCTCCCGCCATATCCCCATATAAAGTGGTATATCCGGTGGCCATTTCGCTCTTATTGCCTGTAGTGAGGACGAGCCAGCCGAATTTGTTGGATATGGCCATGAGCAGGTTACCCCTGATGCGGGCTTGAATGTTTTCTTCCGCCACATTCGGCTCAGTCCCCTTGAAGGCTTCGGCCAGCGTGTCAAGGTAGGCTTGAAAGACCTTCTCAATCGGGATGGTCATGAATTTAATGCCCAGGTTCCTGGCTAGAAGCTCGGCATCTGAGGTGCTTCCCTGGGAAGAATACCTCGACGGCATGGCAACCCCAACTACATTGGCGTTGCCCAGGGCGTCAACGGCGATGGCGGCCACGAGGCTGGAATCAATACCTCCTGAAAGGCCAATGGCCACTTTCTGAAAGCCGTTTTTGATGATGTAATCCCGCGTGCCCAGCACCAGGGCGTCATATATCTCCCCTGGCATCTCCCGGGGTTGAACCTGGCGTCGTGGCAATGGCGGTTTGGAGGTGGCCGATGGCGCTTCCGATACAGCTATTTTGGCCTTCTGCCATCCCTTTTCCTCCAGTGGGGGAGTTTCCTTTCTCCATCTGGGGTCGTGGAGGCGCACCTGGAAAACGGACTCCGCATTGAGGTCGGCTAATATCAGGTCTTCCTCAAACGCCTTGCCTCTGGCTATCAACTGCCCCTTTTCATTCATCACCATGCTATTGCCGTCAAAGACGAGCTCGTCCTGCCCGCCCACTAGGTTATTGTAGGCGAAGATGGCTACGTTATCCGAGGCGCGGGTCTCCAGCATCCTTTCCCTGGCTCTTCCTCTGCCGAAGTGGTATGGTGAGGCGCTTATGTTTATTATTACCTCCGCTCCGGAATAGGC
>CAYWUK010000013.1:0-14823 GCA_964461475.1 uncultured Dehalococcoidaceae bacterium | reverse complement strand
CGCCCCGCCCGATGTTTGAGGCGGTCTTGGTGGCCTTGCGGATGTCGTGGCTTTGTCCCCACAATATTGACCTGAGCACGCGTCCCCCGTCCAGGGGGAAGCCGGGTATGAGGTTGAAGCCGGCGAGAAAGACGTTAATCCAGCCCAGCCACTGAGCGATGGCGCTTACGAATTCGCCCGCGCCGATGGTGCTGTGCAGCTGGTACCATAGGCCCCAGAATATGGCGCCTATCACCAGGCTGGTCAGGGGGCCGGCAATCGCCATGCGGAATTCGTCTCCGGGCGTTTTGGGCTCCCCGGAGATTTGAGAGACGCCGCCGAAGATAAAGAGGGTTATTGACTGGACCGGGATGCCCTGCCTCTGGGCTATTATGCTGTGCATCAGCTCATGCGCCAGGACTGAGCCGAAGAAGAAGAGGCTGGTTATTATGCCTGCGGATATCTTGGTGGTCAGGCTCCAGGTGGGGTGCGTGGTGGGGAAATAGCTGGACGTAAGCGCCCAGGTTACCAGTATAAAGATGATAAACCAGGAGTAGTGCAGCTTCAGCGATATGCCGAAAGCCTTGCCAATTGGTATGCCGCCTTTGAGCATTGTTGTACCTCTATTTAAGAAGTATCACACAGTCCATTCCGCGAGGCCATCCGTAAACGCACGTAATTGGCGCAGGAAATCCCCTTAATTTCAGGGCTGGCGCCGCCTGTTATCTTTGCCCTCTTACTGGTGGAACTGCGGGCGAAGCAGTTGTATAATGTTCTGAACATGCGGAAAGGGTATAGAAGTTGCTCTGGTTTTTGCTTGTTCTCATAGGGGTGTTTGTGGGCGCTTTCGGCACGCTCATTGGAGCTGCCGGAGGCTTTATACTTGTGCCTGTTTTGTTATTCCTCTACCCGGAAGAGACGCCGGCTACCATCACCAGCATCACGCTCACTGTAGCCTTTTTTAACGCGCTTGCCGGCTCCATAGCCTATGGGCGCCTTAAGCGCATTGACTACCGTTCCGGGCTTGTCTTTGCCCTAGGGAGCGTGCCCGGGGCCATTGTCGGGGCCAGTTTGACGGCTTTTCTCAACAGGGGGGTATTTCAATACCTGTTCGGGGCAGTCCTCCTCCTGGCCTCCACCTATTTGATGATTAGGCCGGGCAGGGGCCTTAGCATGGGCCCTGGTGGCAAAGGGCATGTTGTTAGAAAGATAACCGATGCGCAGAACAACGTTTATACCTACTCCTATCATCAGCCGCTGGGGATAGCCATCGCCTTCGGCATCGGCCTGATTTCAGGGCTTCTCGGCATCGGGGGCGGCATTATCCATGTGCCGGTGCTTACACAGATTTTAGGCTTTCCAATCCATATTGCAACGGCTACTTCTCATTTCGTGGTGGCGATAACTACCTTTGCCGCCGTTAACACCCATGTAGCCTCGGGGGCTTTCAGCGAAGGCATTCGGCGGGCTATGGTGTTGGCCGCGGGGGCGGTTATCGGTGCCCCCTTTGGAGCGCGCCTTTCTCAGAAGGTGCCGGGCGCTTTAATCATCAGGCTGCTTTCGCTGGGGCTGGTGCTGGTCGCCCTGCGGCTGCTCATCGCCCCCGTTTAGGGTGCTTTCTTCAGGCTCATCATAATCCCTATTTCGTAAATGGTATAATTATTGGCAGGACTCTATATGTTGCTGGAGTGACAAGGTCGGCAGGGGTTATGGTGGTTGCCAGCCGGGGAGTTGAGATGGAAAGCGAAGATAAGGAGAAAAATCGCCTCGCCAGGGAACTGGCCAAACTGCGCCGGCGGGTAGCCGACCTTGAGGCTGCGGAGATAGAGCGCAGGCAGGCCGAGGAGGAGCTGCGCAGCAGCCATGAATACCTTAGGAAGCTGAACGACTCTCTTCAGGAGGCGATATTAACCGTCAAGGTGCCGGAAAGGGAGATCGTCTATGTTAACCGTTCGACGAAGAATATCTTTGGCTATCAACCCGAGGAATGCATCGGCAGAAATACCGAGTTTCTCTATTCAAACAAAGAGGAATATCTGGGCTTTGGCGATAAGCTGAAGGAGGCTATACGTGAGGATAGGGAGGCATTGAACGCGGAATGCCTCATGAAAAGGAAAGGCGGTGAGGTCTTTTCTGCTGAAATCACTGCTACCTTCCTGGAAGAAAATGGAAAGATTGACCAGGTTATCAGCATCTTGAGGGACATCACCCGGCGCAAGCAGACGCAGGAGGCATTCCGGCTGAGCGAGGCCAGGCTTGCCGAGGCGCAGCGAATCGCCCATCTGGGTAACTGGGACTGGAATATAGCGAAAGATGAATTGGTCTGGTCCGACGAGATTTACCGCATCTTTGGCCTGACCCCGCGGCAATTCGGCGCCACCTACGAGGCATTTCTGGATTCCGTCCATCCTGGGGACAGGGAATTGGTGGAACAATCGGTCAATGCGGCCTTACATGACAGGGGGCCATACAGCATTGACCATCGCATAGTCCTTCCTGATGGCGCTGTGCGGGTTGTCCACGAAGAAGCTGAGGTCACTTGCGATAAGGATGGCAGGGCGGTGCGGATGATGGGGACAGTCCATGATGTTACCGAACGCAAACGCACCGAGGACGCTTTGCGGGCACTTTCCAACCAGCTCGTGCAATCGCAGGAAGACGAGCGCCGTGCTATTGCCTGCGAGCTGCACGACCAAATCGGGCAATCCCTGACCGCGCTCAAGCTTTTGCTGGACAGGGCTGCGCGGTCCCCGGCAGAGGGCGCGGGTGCTATTACGGATGAGGCGCGGGCGCTGGTCAACGACCTGATGAGGCGGGTGCGTGACCTGTCTCTTGACCTGCGGCCGGCAATGCTGGATGACCTGGGCCTGCTGCAGGCCTTGCTCTGGCATTTTGACCGCTATGCCGCGCAAACTCAGATAAAAATAGACTTCAGGCAGAGTGGACTGGAGAGGTCATTCCCCGTTGAAATCCGCACCGCGGCATACCGCATTATTCAGGAGGCGCTGACCAATGTCGCGCGCCATTCCGGGGCAAAGAATGTCAGGGTGGCGGCATGGGCCGACGGGGCGAGGCTGTGCCTGAGCATAGAAGACGATGGCAGGGGGTTTGACCCGGCGGAAAAAGCTGTTGCGGCTTCCGTCGGCCTTAGCGGGATGAAGGAACGGGCGCGTTTGCTCGGCGGCACGTTTCAAGTGGATGCTTCCCCCGGGAAGGGCACATCTCTGGCGGTGGAATTGCCGCTTCCGCACGATTCTACATAAGGAGGGCTGGCGGGGTTATGGTCAGGATATTGCTGGCGGACGACCACAAGGTGGTCAGACAGGGGCTGCGGGCGCTTCTGGATTCGGAAGCGGATTTTGAGGTCGTCGGCGAGGCGGGCGATGGCCTGGAGGCCGTCAGGCTGGTGGAGCAGGTTAAGCCAGATATTCTGGTGCTTGACCTGATGATGGGCGGCATCACTGGGCTTGAGGTAATTCGCCAGGTGGGAAGGCGTTATCCGCACACCGGCATAGTCGTCCTCTCAATGTACGGCAATGAATCGTACGTTGTTGAGGCGCTGCGGGCGGGGGCGAAGGCATATATCCTCAAGGAGGCAGCGTCGGATGAGCTGTTGCGTGCCGTTCGGGAAGCAGCAGCGGGACATCATTACCTCAGCCCGCCGCTCTCGGAGCGGGCCATTGAGGCTTATGTAAAAAAGTCGGAGGACGCCTTCCTTGACCCCTATGAAAAGCTGACCTCCAGGGAGCGGGAGGTCTTGCACTTGGCCTCCCAGAGCTGCACAAATGCGGAAATAGCGGAGCGGCTCTACATCAGCAGGCGCACGGTAGAGGTCCACCGCGCCAATATGATGCAAAAGCTGGGATTGAGCACCCAGGCCCAGTTGATTAGCTACGCCATACGGAAGGGGATTCTGCCGCCCGATAACGAACCCCCTTTGCCCCGGGGTTAAGGCCGCTTTAACCCTCAGATACTGGCATCGCCCTCCTCTGGTCGGCGTTCAGGCTTATCCCGAAAATTACGTCATTCCCGGCCTGAATTACGTAGATTTACGGATATCATCTTGGCTGGCAAGGACAATAGAATTGGATGAATAGTTCAGGTTGATGGCTATCGCGTTCGGAGTCGGCGGTTCTCTGATACGATTGTGTTGTTGATGCCCTTGATGAGTTGGAGCGGTTGTGCTGGCGAGTGCAAGAGGGAGGCTTATATGCCAACAATAGTGCTGGCAGACGACCACCAGGCCGTGCGGAGGCAGGTGCGCGCGTTGTTGGAGGAAGAGCCGGACTTTGAGGTTATTGGCGAGGCTGGTTGTGGCCTGGAAGCGGCTCAGATTGTTGAATCTAGCAAGCCTGATGTCCTGGTGCTTGACCTGGTAATGGGTGACATGAACGGCTTTGAGGTCACCCGCCTTTTGGCGAAGAAATCCCCCGCAACCGGCATCGTTATCTACTCGATGTATGGCAGCGAGGCCTATGTATCCGCGGCTTTACAGGCCGGGGCCAGGGCCTATGTGCTCAAAGGGTCGTCGTCTGCTGAACTGGTGCATGCCATCCGCGAAGTGGCCGCCGGGAATTTCTATATGCCCGGCTCCCTATCGCGAGACGTTATTAAGAAAAGCCTTGAGAAGTCTGATGGCGCTGAATAGGCGCGCGAGCGATTTATAAATTCCCTTAGTCCAGCGGTTGTATATTGACTTGGCTGACCGGATGGGCTATGTTGAATGAAATGGCCATAGATATTCTCTACAGGGATGAGTTGCGGGAATATGATTTCGGGCCGGGCCATCCCTTCCGCGGGGACCGCTATCAATCTTTCTTGCAGCTCCTCAGGGACAGCCTGTCTGAGGGCAGCGACTACCGCATTGTGGAAGCGGAGCCAGCGACTGACCAGGACTTGCTGCTGATTTGTGGCAAAGAGTATATTGACTTCACCAGGGAGTACTATAAAGCGGCCAGTGCGGGGTTGAGTTATCCTGGCCAGTTCTCCAGGTTTCACAGCATGGATAATATGCCGCTGGGAAGGCCGGGGAGGCTGGAGGAGGCGGCCAGGCTCGTCATAGGCCAGGCCAAGGAGGCCAGCGACCTTGTTCAAAGTGGCAAGGTCAAGAAAGCAGCCTCCATAGGCGGCGGCCTGCACCATGCCAGGCCTTCTTACGGCGAAGGTTTCTGCTTATACAACGATGTTGCCTTCTGCGCCCGCTATCTGCTGCAGGAGTACAATCTGACAAGGGTTCTCGTCCTGGATACGGACGCCCACGCCGGGAACGGCACCTGTGAATACTTCTATGAAGAGCCCAGGGTCCTGTTCATTGACCTGCACCAGGACCCGCGGACGCTTTATCCGGGGACGGGCTTCGCCAGGGAGATAGGGCGCGGCGACGGCAGGGGCTTTACGGTGAATGTGCCGCTCCCCTTCGGCGCCGGCTACGATTCTTACCGTTTTGCTTTTGAGGCCATAGTTGAACCGATGGCTGAGGAATTTGAGCCTCAGATTATAATCAGGAACGGCGGCTCGGACCCCCATTTCAGGGATGAGTTGACCAACCTGGGGTTGCCGGTGCAGGGCTTCAGGATGATTGGAGAGAAAACCAGGGAGCTATCCCGTCTTTGCGATGGCAAGGTTATTGACCTGATTGCCTCCGGCTACAACATGGAAGTGCTGCCGTATGTCTGGCTGGCCCTTATCTGCGGGTTGGCTGATATCCAGCTTGACGTGAAAGAGCCGGAGCCCCTCCCGGAGCGGTTTCAGGCGGACGCCGTCCTGGCCGAGACGAGAAGGGTGGTGGAGGAGGTTAAGGGTTACCTCAAGGATTACTGGCGCTGCCTGCGCTAAAGCCTGCGCTGCATGTTTAGCACTTATACCCCGTCCCTCCGAACAAAACCCTCTGGCTTTCGACTTGACCATTTCCACGCCATCATTTATATTGAGCGGGGAAGATTGCGACAATGCCTCTGAATCAAACGATGAATACTTTAGTTCAATGCGATTTTGACGGCACCGTTACCGAAAGGGATGTAAGTTTCTTCCTGCTGGACAATTTCGCCGACAGCAGCTGGAGACAGCTTCTCGAAGAGTATAAAAATAGCAATATGTCTGTGGGGACGTTTAACAGGCTGGCCTTCGGCATGATAAAGGCCGACAAGCAAACCCTGCTCGATTTTGTGCTGAAGAGCGGCAAGATAAAAATACGGCCCGGCTTCCGCGAACTGGTGGCTTACTGCTCCGAAAGGAGCTTTGAGTTCGCCATCGTGAGCAACGGTCTGGACTTCTATATAGAGGCGATACTGGCAGATTTGGGCATAAACAACATAGAGGTTTTCGCCGCGCGCAGTCGCTTCAACGCGGAAGGCCTGCACACGCAGTACATCGGGCCGGACGGCAGCATACTGGAGGGCTGTTTCAAAGAGGCGCACACCGCCTTATTTCAGAAAAAGGGCTACCGCGTGATTTACGTGGGCAACGGCGTCTCCGACATCAACCCGGCGAAGATGTGCCACCATATCTTCGCCACCGGCGACCTTCTTGAGCATTGCCAGAAGGCAAACCTGAATTGCACGCCTTTTGACGACCTGAATGAAGTGGTAAAAGGACTGGAGCTGCTGCGGCTGGGCTAGCCAGTTTTCAGGACGATGCCGACGGGACAATGGTCGGAGCCCATCACATCAGGCATGATGAGAGCCCCTGTAACCGACGCCAGCAGGCCTTCGCTCACAAAGAAGTAGTCTATCCTCCAGCCCACATTTCTCGCCCTTGCGCCCGATTTTAAGTCCCACCACGTGTACTGGTTCGGCTCCTTGTTGAAATGGCGGAAGGTATCCACATAGCCGTGGGCGATGAATTTATCAATCCAGACCCTCTCCTCGGGCAGAAAACCGGATACTTTCTCGTTTTCCTTCGGCCTGGCCAGGTCTATCTCCTTGTGAGCAGTGTTGAAATCGCCGCAGATGACCAGCTTTTTACCCTGGGACTTGAGGTTATCGGCGAAATCAAGGAAGGCATCATAAAAGTCCATCTTGTATTTCAGCCGGGTCTCATCTTTCTTCCCGTTGGGAAAGTATATGTTCATGAGGATGAAGCCAGGATATTCACTGATTATGGTTCTGCCTTCGGAGTCGAACTCGCTCACGCCGAAGCCATAGCTAATGTTTAGGGGCTTTTCTTTACTGAAGGTGGCCACGCCGCTGTAGCCTTTCTTCTCCGCCGGGCTGTTCCAGTAGGCGTGATAGCCCTGCGGCGCCAGCAGGTCTTTGTCAAGCTGCTCCGGGCTGGCCTTCGTCTCCTGCAGACAAAGGATGTCAGGCGACTCCTTATAAAACCACTCCAGAAGGCCCTTCCCCCTCACCGCCCTTATGCCATTGACGTTCCAGCACAGTATCTTCATCTTCTTTCTAATCCTCATTCTATCCCGTCAATAGCCCTTTTTCAATCCTCAGCCTGATTGCTCGCTTGCTTGCCTCAGTCATCGCACTCCCTGTATAATCTAACCATAAGGGGGCTTTGCAGTGAAAAACGGCAATTTTGACCAGTTCCGCGGCTCGGCGGACTACGTAACATCCGCGCCATTGAGGGATGCCGTCAACGTGTCCATAGCCCTGGGAAGGCCGCTACTGATAAGGGGGGAGCCGGGGACGGGCAAGACGCTGCTCGCTCACAGCATTGCGCGGGGGCTGGGGAAGAAGCTGATTGTGTGGAACATAAAGTCCACCACCAAGGCGCAAGAAGGCCTGTATGTATACGATACCGTGCAGCGTCTCAACGACAGCCGCTTCGGGGACAGGGATATAGCCGATATCAAGCAGTATATCAAGCTGGGCAAACTGGGACAGGCCTTCGCTTCGCCAGAGCAGGTGGTGCTGCTCATTGACGAGGTGGACAAGGCCGACATAGAGTTCCCCAACGACCTGCTCAATGAGCTGGACGAGATGAGCTTCTACATAGCGGAGACGGACGAGACCGTCAGCGCCAGCCACCGCCCCGTAGCCGTAATCACCAGCAACGCCGAGAAGGAGCTCCCCGACGCCTTCTTGCGCCGCTGCATCTTCCATTACATTGAGTTCCCCGACGCTGCGCTGATGGAGGAAATCGTGCGCGTGCATTTCCCGGACATCAAAAAGGCCCTGCTGAGCCAGTGCCTGGATGTCTTTTACTCGCTGAGGGAGATTGACGAGTTCAGGAAGAAGCCCTCAACGAGCGAGCTGCTGGACTGGCTTCAGGCGCTCATGGCGGGTGGCGTAAGCAGCGAAGATATAGCCACGGAAGTCCCCTTCATCGGCACCCTGTTGAAGAAAGAGACCGACTGCGACTACTTTGCCGCAAAATGCAAAACGGGCAGGAACTTCACCCTGCGGCGGTGATAGCATGTTTACCGACTTCTTTTACCTCCTCAGAAAAAGGCATGTCCCCACCTCTATTACCGAGTGGATGACGCTTATGGAGGCCCTCGCCGGGGGCTACATCAGAAACCTGGATGAATTTTACTTCCTGGCGAGGGCGATTCTGGTAAAGAGCGAGTCCTACTATGACCAGTATGACATCGCCTTCCAGGAGTATTTCAGGGGGATAGAGACGCCTGCCGAGATTCTGGAGCAGGTGCTGGAATGGCTCAGTCAGCCCCTGGAGAGCAGGTTCCTCAGCGAATATGAGCAGTCGCTGCTCGCCAGCATGAACCTTCGCGAACTCCTTGAAGAACTGGAGAAGAGGTTAAAAGAACAGACCAGCCAGCATGACGGCGGAAGCTACTGGATAGGCCGCGGCGGCACATCCCCCTTCGGGCATTCCGGCTATCACCCCTCCGGCATAAGGATTGGTGGGGAGGGGGGCAGCAGGTCTGCCATACAGATTGCCCAGGAGAGGAGGTTCCGCAACTACCGCAGCGACCTGACCCTGGACGTGCGCCAGATGAAGCTGGCGCTGAAAGGGCTGCGCCAGCTCAGCCGCATCGGCAGCGAGGACGAGCTTGACCTGGACAACACCATCAAGGCCATCGCCAGGAACGCCGGCGAGCTGGAGTTTATCTGGCAGCGCAGCCGCAAGAACGCGGCCAAGCTGCTCCTGCTGATGGACGTGGGCGGGTCTATGGACCCCTTCGCCGAGCTTTGCAGTCAGCTTTTCTCGGCGGCCAACTCAAGCAGCCATTTCAAGGATTTCCAGTATTATTATTTCCATAATTGCGTATACGATAACCTTTATCGGGACATTGAGCGACGGGAGGCAATAAGCACAGAGCATCTGCTGCGCACTCTTGAGCCGGACTATAAGGTGCTGCTCGTGGGGGACGCGCGAATGGGGCCCTATGAGCTAAAGGAGGTATACGGGGCTATTGACTACGACGAGCGAAATGAGACTCCCGGGATAGTCTGGCTGCAGCGCATCGCCGGGCATTTCACCCACAGCGTCTGGCTGAACCCGGACGAGCCCCGCTTCTGGATTGCTTACACCGTGCAGTTGATTGCCAAGCTGTTTCCCATGTACCCTCTCACCCTGGAGGGGCTGGGGCAGGCGGTGAAAAAGCTCATCGTGAAAAAGTAATTGTCATCTCATCAAAATAAAAATAGCCGCAGCCCGAAGGCCACGGCTATTTTCAATAACCATATTTAAAGCTGGTTTAGTACATGTCCCCCATGCCGCCGCCGGGTGGCATGGGTGGGGCTTTCTCCTTCTCGGGGATATCGGCCACCAGCGATTCGGTGATAAGCACCATGGCGGCAATGCTCGCGGCGTTTTCCAGGCCAACACGCACCACCTTGGTCGGGTCAATGATGCCTTTCTTCACCATTTCGCCGAACTCGCCGGCCTCAGCATCAAAGCCAACGCCGGGCGGGCTTTTCTTCACGGCATCTATAATCACCGACCCGTCATGACCGGCATTGTCGGCAATCCAGCGCAGCGGCTCCTCAACAGCCCTGCGCACTATATCAACGCCGGTAGCTTCGTCGCCCTGAACCTTTAGCTTGTCCAAGGCGGGCAGGGCATTGAGCAGACCGACGCTGCCGCCGGGCAAAATGCCCTCCTCCACCGCTGCCCTCGTTGCCGAGAGGGCATCCTCAACGCGGTGCTTCCTCTCCTTAAGCTCAACCTCGGTGGCCGCGCCGACTTTTATTACAGCCACGCCGCCGACCAGCTTGGCCTGCCGCTCCTGCAGCTTCTCGCGGTCGAAGTCAGAGGTGGTCTCTTCAATTTGCGCTTTAATCTGCTTGATTCTATCCTTAATGTCTTTTTCCGAACCCTTGCCTTCGATGACGGTGGTCTTGTCCTTGTCCGAAGTTACGCGACGGGCACGGCCGAGGTCTTCCACGGTGACCGAATCCAGCTTGCGGCCTATCTCTTCGGAAATAACCTTGGCCCCGGTAAGGATGGCCATATCCTCCAGCATCGCCTTGCGCCGGTCGCCAAAGCCAGGGGCCTTGACCGCCAGAATATTGATCGTGCCGCGCAGCTTATTGACCACCAGTGTAGCCAGGGCTTCGCCTTCCATATCCTCAGCGACGATAAACAGGTTCTTGGAGACCTGCAAAATCTTCTCCAGGGCCGGCAGAAGGTCGGCCACGGCCGATATCTTCTTGTCGGTAATGAGTATATACGGGTCCTCTATCACCGACTCCATGCGCTCGGCATTGGTGATGAAATAAGGGCTGATGTAGCCACGGTCAAACTGCATGCCTTCCACGTATTCCGTTTCGTACTGGGTGCCCTTGGACTCCTCAACGGTAATGACGCCATCCTTGCCCACCTTCTCCATGACCTCGGCAATTAAATTCCCTATCTCCTTGTCCTTGGCGGTGATGGTGCCAACCTGGGCGATCTGTTCTTTGTCCTTTACCTCGGTGCTCGCCCTCTTGAGTTCAGCAATGATGGCGGCAGTGGCCTTCTGAATGCCCCGTTTCAAGCCCATGGATTCAGCGCCGGCCGCAATGTTTTTGAAGCCGCCCGAGATAATGGCGTGAGCCAGCAGGGTTGAGGTGGTGGTGCCATCGCCACAGGTATCGTTGGTCTTGCTCGCCGCCTCTTTGACCAGCTGAACGCCCATATTCTCAAAGGGGTCCTTAAGCTCAATATCCTTGGCAATGGTAACGCCGTCGTCAATCACCGAAGGCGCTCCCCACTTCTTCTCCAGCGCCACCGCATGCCCCTTGGGGCCAAGGGTAACCTTTACTGCGTCGGCCAGGGTATCTATTCCCTTCTTCAGGGAATGCCTGACCTCCTCGCCAAATATTATCTGTTTTGCTGCCATATTTTCCTCCTTACTCCTTATAAAAATAAGTTAATCCTGGCTTATGCCCCCGTCTTTTTTGCCAGGATGTCGCTTTCGCGCAGAATCATGAGTTCCTCATCGTCAACCTTGAGCTCGGTGCCGCCGTACTTGGCATAAATCACTATATCGCCCACCTTCACATCCAGGGCAATCCTCTTTCCTTCCTCGGACAGCTTGCCGGGACCAACGGCGACGACTTTGCCTTCCTGGGGCTTCTCTTTGGCCGTATCGGGCAGGTAGATGCCGGACTTCGTCTTTTCCTCCCTTTCAATGGGTTTGACCACCACCCGGTCAGCCAATGGTTGTAATTTAACCGCCATGCCATTCCTCCTTTTGAAATGATTTAAAGCTGGTTCGTTACATTTGTTAGCACTCTCGGGGTGAGAGTGCTAAACATCTATATGATAGCGCAGCCGAGGATGCAGCGCAACCCAATATAATAATATCTACAGGCATTGGCAGACATTTATAAAGCTTAGTCGACCTGTATTATCGATATTTCTCCAGAAAACGCCATATAGCAATTATTTATTTTCAAATGTATTGTTCTCTCGCGCAAGGGAAATGCTGCATAGCCCCTTTTGACGCCCCACACTATAAGGTGTAAAATCCAGGTATGGCCGGCACGGACAGAACGAAGCGCAGAGAATGGGACGGCGAGCGCGTCCAAAAACTGCGGCGCCACCTGCGCCTGACCCAGCGCGAGCTGGCGGACAGGATGGGCACGCGCCAGCAGACGATAAGCGAGTGGGAAACAGGAATCTACAAACCCCGTGGTGCCTCTGCCACGCTCCTGTCTATAATCGCCGAGCAGGCTGAGTTCAGATACGAAGCCGCGCCCTCCTCAAAAGCGCCAAAGAAGCCTTGACAGTTTACACGTTTACGTGTATAATCTCTCAGTCCAGATGGTGGCCCCAACTTTGCCAGCAAAGTAGCAGTGGCGTTATGGAAAAGGCAAGCCTTCTCAAGGGCATCTCGGAAAGCGCAATTGTACAGGCCTGGCAGAATCAGATTCTCCACAGGACAGACCTGGTTACGGAAGACGGCGAGCCCATAAGCATTATCTACCCGGGAAGGATTAACGATGGCCGAGGCGCCGACCTGATTGACGCAGTTGTTGCCACCAGCCGCGGCGTCTTACGAGGAGACATAGAGGTCCACGTTAAATCTAGCAGCTGGTGGACGCACCGGCATAGCCATGACCCGGCGTATAACAGCGTCGTCCTGCATGTTGTATTCTGGCACGATACCGGGACAGCCGCCATCCTCCAGAGCGGGGAGAGTGTACCTACCCTGGCGCTGCACAGGTTCATCAAGGCGCCATCCTGCCAGCGCGCCAATGCAGTAGCAGCAAATAATTCAAAAATGCCCTGTCGCCGGCAGGCGAAACGCTCAAATATAAGCGCCATTGGCACATTCTTGGACACCGCCGGAGAAGAACGCTTCCGCGCCAAGGCCGCCAGCTTCCTCGAAAAATCGGCCCAAATCGGGGCCAGGCAATCCCTGTACCAGGGGATGATGGGCGCCCTGGGCTACGCCAGGAATAAACTCCCCTTCATGGAGCTGGCCCGCAGGCTGCCCATTCACATTCTTGAGTCCGTGGCCGAACGGGAAATGCCCGATGCCGAATGCATTGCGCGGCAGCAGGCGCTGCTGTTTGGCGTCGCCGGACTGTTGCCCTCGCAGTGCGCCAGCTGGCAGCAATCAGGGCAGGGACAGCAATGGGTGGATGCACTGGAGGACATCTGGGCTTCTTCCCGCCAGCCCGAAGAGATGTCGGTAAATGACTGGCACCTGTTTAAAGTGAGGCCGAGCAACCGCCCGCCCCGCCGCATAGCCGCCGTGAGCTACCTCATGCTCCGCTTCAAGGGAAAGGGCATGCTCCGCTGGATGATTGAAAAGCTGAGGGAAACACCGGCAGATAAAGTTCCTCAGGGACTGGAGGATGCCCTGGTGGTAATCGCCAATGGCTACTGGGCCAGCCATTTTGATTTCGGCCTGCCCAGCCGCGGTATAACCCCGACCTTGCTCGGCAGCAGGCGCGCCGCCGCCATCGTGGTAAACGTGCTGCTGCCCTTCGCCTTTTCCTGGGGCGAATTGAATGCACAGCCCGAAATAAGAGAAAAGGCCCTGGAAATTTACAACCGCTATCCACGGTTATCGGCGAACGCCGTGGAGAGGCACATGAGCGGCCAGCTCGGCTTAACCAGCGATTCGGTGAACTCAGCGCGGCGGCAGCAGGGGCTGATACACATCTATAAAACCCTGTGCTCGCAAGGCAAATGCCATTGCTGTCCCCTGGGCTGATTGATGCAAAGCCTTATGCGGCGCGCGGTTCTAGCTAAGGTAGTCAAGCACCTGGGCGAGGCTGTGAATACGCGGAGAATCGGCGGCCTCACTGAAATAATCGCCGCGGTCAAGAAGTATCCCCCTCATGCCCACCCCATTGGCGCCGAGGACGTCCACACGATACTGGTCGCCCACGTAGAGCGCCTCCGAGGCTTGAACCCCGGCCTGCCTCAGCGCCTCGCGGAATATCTCGGGATGCGGTTTGTTGTAGCCCGTGTCCTGGGAAGTTACTATCACCCGCAGCAGGGAAAGTAGCCCGGTCTCCTCAAAAAGCGGCGTCATATCGCGGTCAATATTTGAGATGAGGCCCAGCACCAGCCCCCTGCCCTTAAGCTCGGTAAGGGTCGGGACGACATCGTCGAAGAGCACCAGCTTCATCTCGGCCTGATGGGTGCGGGATAGCAAGCCGCGCACGAGCTGCTCATCGGCCTTTATTCCGGCCTCCTTCAGCAATAGCTCCTCATAGTGCATCAGCAGCGCCATCCGCTCCTCTTCCGACCGCTTACTGATAGGAAGGCGGGCAATCTCCTCATATATGAACTCATCGGCTATGGCCAGGGGCCGGCTCAAGGCCGCTGGAGACACATCAATGCCTAAGCCTTTGAGCACTTTGGCATGTATCTCCTCGCGCGGCGGCTCGTAGCGCACCAACGTATGATAAAGGTCAAAGAATACCGCTTTTATGGCCACAGCTTATTCCTTTCCAACTAACAATACCATTGTAATCAAAGCAAAACCATCTGTAAAGGAGAGAGTTCAGCGCGACAGGTTCCTCGTTTGTCGTCGAGGCACGGAACTGATATTATGGATGGTAGATTTATACCTTGGACTTTCCATGGCCATTATAAAGACCGTAGATTTAACCAAAAAATTCAAAGAGCTGGTGGCGGTAGATAAGGCGAACCTGGAGATAGAGGAAGGCGAATGCTTCGGCCTGCTCGGGCCAAATGGGGCAGGCAAGACATCGCTCATCAGGATGATAACTGCGGTATCGCCGTCCAGCAGCGGCGAGATATGGGTCATGGGCAAGGACCTGGGCAAATTTGCACGGGAGGTCAAGGCGGTCCTGGGAGTGGTGCCTCAGGTGGATAACCTTGACCCCGACCTGACTGTGATACAGAACCTTCTCACCTTCGCCCGCTATTTTTCCCTGCCCAAAAATGAGGCGCGCCGCCGCAGCCTTGAGGTGCTGCGCCTGTTTCAGCTTGAGGATAAGAGCAACAGCCGCATCAGGGAGCTAT
>CAYWUK010000012.1:0-15439 GCA_964461475.1 uncultured Dehalococcoidaceae bacterium | reverse complement strand
GGTATCCTGCATGCCGGTGCCGCCGATGCTAACCTTGCCCAAACTGGTATCGCTGGTACACTCCCTGGCCCCGATGGACCTGGCTATAGGTTCCACCACCTCCATCACGCCGGCCAGCTGGCTCTTGTCCACGGTGAAGGTCAAATCGGCCATGTTGCCCAACCCGGCGTTCTGAACAATGGTATCAACGCTGATGCCGGCCTCAGCCAGAGGAACGAAGATGGCGGCGGCGATGCCGGGACGGTCGGGAACGCCAACCAGGGTTACCTTGGCCACGTCCAAATCGTGCGCTACGCCTCTCACCTTGCTTTGCACTTCCATAGACACCCCTCCATGAATTAATGTGCCTGAGCTCTGAGTGAAGCTGGAAGCCACCAGGATGGGAACGCTAAACAGCTCCCCCAGCTCAACTGCCCGAGAATGCATGACCCTGGCTCCGTGCATCGCCAGCTCCAGCATCTCATCATAGCCAATCTCCGCTAGCTTGCGAGCCTCAGGAACCAGGCGCGGGTCAGCGGTATAAACTCCCTCCACATCGGTATATATCTGGCACGCATCAGCCTTGAGGCCGGCGGCCAGAGCCACCGCAGTGGTATCCGAGCCACCCCTCCCCAGAGTGGTTGTGTCCATCTCCTCATTAATCCCCTGAAACCCGGCGACAACAACTATGTTCCCCTTCTCCAGCTCATTTAACACCCGCTTAGCATCCACGTTTACTATGCGCGCCCTGCTGTAGGTGGCATCTGTCCTTATTCCCGCCTGAGCACCGGTGAGGCTGACTGCCTTATAGCCCATATCCTGAAGCGCCATTGCCAGCAGGGTGGTGGACACAATTTCACCAGTGGAAAGCAGGACATCAAGCTCCCGCTTACCCGGTCGCCGACAGACGCGGTGGGCCAGCTCAACGAGTTCGTCAGTGGTATCGCCCATCGCTGAGACCACCACCACCACGCGGTCGCCGTCATCCCTGGCTTTAGCCACACGCTCCGCAACCTTCCTGATGCGCTCCACACTTGACACCGACGAGCCGCCGTATTTCTGCACAATCAGCGCCATTTCCCGTTTACCTCATACGCTTCCAATTAGCCTGCTAATAATATTATACCCTGCCTCTATGAAAAAGTCAGTTTTCTTCGCCTCAGCCTCGCTGAACCCGCTGGCCCCATTGGCGGCGAAGCCCGGGCCCCACAACAGAAACGGGACGGGGTCGGCGGTATGCGTCCGCAGCTTTATCGGCGTGGGGTGGTCAGGCAGAATGAGCAGGCGGAGGCCGCCTCTGCGCCAGGAACGCAGCTTCGCCACGATTTCCGCATCTATCCTCTGGATAGCCTCTATTTTCTCCTCAATGGAGCCGTCATGGGCTGCTTCATCGGGCGCCTCAACGTGGATAACCACCAGGTCATGCTTCTCCAGCGCACTCAGGGCGCCCGCAGCCTGGGCGGCATAGTCATTGTCCGTGCCATCGGTTACCCCTTCTATGTCCAGAACCTCCATTCCCATCATCCGCGCCAGGCCGCGGAGAAGGTCCACCCCGGAGGTCAGCGCCGCATCAAGCCCGTAGACCTCCCTGAAGGCAGGCATATCGGGCGAGCGGCCGCTGCCCCAAAAAAGCCAAATCATGGTCGCCGGGATATCGCCACGGGCCTGCCGCTCCAGATTAACAGGGTGATTTTGCAGCACCCCTTCGGAGCGCGCCATAAGGTCGAGCAACATATCGCTGCCAGGCCCACGGGGAAGGAAACGGGCAATCGCCTTCCCCGATATATCGTGCGGCGGGGTGCAGGCAGCCAGAAGCGTCTCCCGCCGTCCCCTCAACTTACAGATATGCCGATAGCTTATGCCCGGGTAAAACTGCACTTCTTCGCTGCCAATGCCTTCGTTCAAAGCAGATATCAATGCACAGGCTTCAGCGGTGCCGATATAGCCAGCGCTATAGCTCCACATCCTGCCGTCGCGAACCGCCACCAGATTGCAACGAAAGACGACATCCCCCTCGGCGAGAGGAATGCCCATGCTGCGGGCCTCGATGCCCGCCCGGCCCTGGTAATAAACCCTTGGGTCGTAACCCAGCAGCGACATGCAAGCACAGGCGCTGCTGGGCTCCATGCCCTGCGGCACGGTGCGGGCAAGCCCCAAGACTCCCTGCGAGGCCATAGCATCCAGGTTAGGCGTGCGGGCAAGCTCCAGGCAGGTCTTGCCCCCATGCTGAGGCAGGGGCAAGCCGGCAGCCCCGTCAATTATAAGGATGCAATACTTCATGTTCAGATGTGCCTGTCAACCAAAAATCGCGAGCGTTGATATTGCTGCGGGCTTTGCCAGAAGCGACGGGCGGGGAAAATCACCAATCACTCCAGGAGCTGATATTTCACCGCTTTAGGCTCAAAATCGTTAATAATGTTATCATTCGGGCAGGAGGTAGCGGCAACGAGGACATCCATCTCCGCGAGGAACTCTATAAAGTCTCCCTTTTCACAGGAGGGGCGCAGAAACTCATACGAGCCGCACTCATCGTCAAGGTAACGTATCGGCATGAATATGTTGAACACCCCGCAGCTATCCAGGTCCATCATTGAAAGCCTGTAGGGCTTAAGACACTCATCAAAAAGGTCGGCGCAGCTAAGAGGGCTGCTCTTCTGGCCGATTATCTTTATCATGGTAGGGGTACATTGAGCGCCAAAGGTGTGGTCGCCACATTTATCATCTATAACAGTCATCATCACATTTTGCCAGGGCAGCTTTGAATAAAGCTTCTCTATCTTCTTCATGCCACCTGTGCCCTGTATGGCATTTAGCGTGGTGGATACCCTGGCGGAGAACTGCTCCCGGTAATCATGCGCATTCAGCACGCGCATATCTATCACCTGTTTACCCTCATGCGCTATCACCCGCAGCACCTGCCCCTTCCTGACCACAAAGGCACGGGACGAACATTTCGGTATTATAAATTCATCCACCACTTTCCGCGTCATCATGCTTTTCCTTCCTTTCCAACGTTTTTTACGCTTGCTGGTTTACAAAGAGGCGAGATACGCCTTATAATAACGCTGGCGGGGCGTAGCGCAGTTTGGTTAGCGCGCAGCGTTCGGGACGCTGAGGTCGGTGGTTCGAGTCCACTCGCCCCGATAACCGGCCCTTCTCAAGCTATAGCCTCCTCCTCTATTATTCTAAATTGCTTTCAAATTCCGTGTCAATCGGATTTCTCAAATCAAGAGGGCCGTCTTTCCTTGTTGTATATTCCCTTCCCTGACACATTAGCTGTGCCTATCAAGTTAGCCGTTCAATTGACATTACTCACACCTAAGCCTACAATTTTAATTAGTGGGAGATACAAAATGCACTTAAGCGATTTCATTCTATACAAAAAAGGTGATAGGCTGAGCCTTAAAGTCCTCAAGATAATAACCGTGGCAGCGCCCGCCGCTTTCATCGGATTGTTTGAATGGATCAGGCATACTTTATTTGTCGAGCACGAGCCTATGATAACCGGGAATATCATCCTTCTTGTAGTGGTTACTGTCGGCGCCTATCTCTTCTCCAAGTTTATCTTTGGAATCATTGAGAAAGCGCAACAGGAGAGCCTCCGCCGGAATCAGGAGCTTGCCGCTATAAATAGCGTGGCATTGACAGTAAACGAGTCCCTTAACCTGGATGTAGTCTTATATCGAGCTCTGGATAAGGTGTTGCAGTTGACAGCGGCTGAAGCCGGCGAGATGTTTCTGCTGGACGAGCAAAATCAGGAGATGGTGCGCTATGTACATGCCGGATTATGCCCGGAGGCTTTTCAAGAAAAGACTCGTTTTCGAATGGGGGAGGGTTTTGTCGGAGCAGTAGCCCAGTCTGGGGAACCCATAGCAGTGCAGGACTTATCCCAGGACCCAAGATTAATCCGGGCTATGATGAAGACCAGCGGATTCCGTTCCCTGGTCATTGTCCCGCTGAAATCTAAAAACGCCATAATCGGGGCTATTAACATTGTCAGTCTGGAACCAGGGCACTTTACTACCGATGACACGCGGCTCTTAGCCAATATTGGCAACCAGATAGCAGTGGCTATCGAAAATGCCCGTCTCCATGAGAAGGTACAGGGTATGGCTGCCCTGGAAGAAAGAGAGAGAATCGCGCGGGAGATGCACGATGGCTTAGCTCAAGTGTTGAGCTATGTAAACGCTAAGAGCCAGGCGGCCAGACAGTTCATCTCTTCGGGCCAGGAGACACAGGCTATGGCACAGCTTACGGAGCTTGAAAACATTGCACAGGAAGTATATGCCGACGTCAGGGAGGCTATTCTAGGCCTCAGGACAACAACCTCGCCTCAGAGAAACATGGTGTCTGCCCTTCAGGAATACATATTCCACTTCGGTCAACTAAGCGGTATCAGAACTGAGATGGATATCAGCAATGGCAGGACTCTATCGTTTCCCACTACCACCGAACTGCAAGTCATGCGCATCATCCAAGAGGCCCTCACAAATATAAGGAAACATGCCAAGGCCACTCATGCCTGGATTCGCATCTCGAGCGATAAAGACCAGGTCAACATCACCGTTGAGGACGATGGACGAGGCTTTAACCTCTCGCGCATAAGGCCTATGGACTGGCCTCGGTTCGGATTGAAAATAATGCGAGAGAGAGCAGAGAGCGTGAAGGGAATTTTAGATATAGAGTCCACCCCTGGTCAAGGAACCAAGGTCAATCTCGTAGTCCCCTTAGCCCCGAAGGTGAAGATATGAGAGTACTTTTAGTCGATGACCATGATTTGGTTCGCAATGGCCTCGCCAGCCTATTGAAGGCAAATAACATCGAAGTGGTAGGCGAAGCTAGCGATGGTTTAGAAGCTTTGAAGAAAGCCCATGAGCTTAAGCCGGACATCATCCTCATGGACATCAAGATGCCTCGCTGTAATGGTCTGGAGGCAACCCGTCTCATCAAGGCCAAGGTGCCCCATAGCAAGATTATCATCCTCACCGTATCCGACGACGATGAAGACCTGTTTGAGGCGATAAAAAGCGGCGCCGAGGGCTACCTGCTGAAGAACATTAGAGCTGAGGAGTTTCTCGGCCGTCTCTCTGGAGCGGCCAGGGGAGAGGCAGCCATCTCCCCTCTTCTAGCCACCAAAATCATCGAGGAATTTGCCCGCCAGACTAAAGGCGGAGCTGAGCCTGTTCCAGAGAGCCAGTTGACAGAGAGAGAGGTTGATGTACTGCGCCTCGTAGTTACCGGGGCGCTTAATAAGGAGATAGCGCCGGCGCTAAACATTACTGAAAACACGGTAAAGTATCACCTGCGAAACATCATGGGGAAGCTCCATATGAAGAATAGAGCCCAGATTGCCGCTTACGCCGTTAGTAAAGGAATAAATTCCAGCTCTTGTCCTGAATGATAATTATTTCCTACCCTTTCGGGTAGGATGCAGGCACATTCTGATATATATTGGGTGGTCTTTTAGGCCACCCTTTTTATTTTCTGAAAACTACCCAAAAGCACGTGTTAGTAACGTGAAGCTAAGAGAGACAATAAGATGAAGTATGAAGTATTAAGAGAAGCTCATAATTATTCAAGCGCAAGGAGGAAGCCGAAACAATGAAGAGGTTATTTCTGCTCATCCCAATGCTACTAGTTATCCCGATTTTGGCTGCCTGTTCCCCGGCAAAACCTGCACCCTCTCCTCTTACCATCCAGGCGGACATAGTAAGGGGACACTCGGCACCACTCGGACCTGTCTGCTCCAACATCAGCCAGCTGGCCCAGGGGGAGATGGCTGTCCCCAGGGTAAAGGTGCTTGACCCGGTCAGCGGCAAAGAGTTGACCGATGAGGACATTGCCTCGGTTACCTGGAACCTGGAAGATGGGCAATCCTTCCCCATGAACTACGGAGGCCACGGCGGCGATAAAGATAAAAATATCCCGCCTACGGATTATTTCTGGACTGCCGGCTGGGATATTCCTGCCGATTATCCCACCGGTACCGTAAAATGGTGGGTCACCGCCGAGAGCAAGGATGGCCGCTCCGGACGCTATGAGCCAATTAATATGGCACTTTCCCTGCTCACCATCATAGAACCGCCCAGTCAATAAACGAGCAAATCAGTTAAAACTTAGGACGAGCAGCAGCTAACTTAGTTAGGTTGCTCGTCCTGAATTAATTAACTTATTGCGAACGGGAGACAGCGATTATGAAGCCTAAAAAACCTGTAATGTTATTGATACTTATTATTGCCCTGATTTTAACGTCAGGAGTATTTACAGCATGCCAGACAACGGAAGCAGCAATTAATCAAACTGGGATTCAGGCCAAGGCTAAGGCTGATTCCACATTTACCACTACTATGGAAGTTAATCCAAAAGTCGTTCACGTCGGTGATGAGATTACGATAAGCGGGACCGGCTTTAACCCTGGTCAGGCAGTGGACATAATGTGGGGGACTTTTGAAGGCCATTTTAAATTGGGTGAATACCAGGACTATCAGGAGCAGTACTTTACTGAAACATCGCGGCCCCTGTTTACCACAAAGGCAGATGGAGAAGGCGGCATCCGTTATGTATACCGAATACCTGAAGACTACGGAGGTTTCCACAACATTACTGCTCGTGTTCAGGGACAAGAGGTCGGCAAGACCAGCGTTGAAATACGTCCACAATTTGAAGTGACTCCCCTAGCAGGGCCGGTAGGAACAGAAATAACTGTTAAAGCCACTGGCATCGGCTACCGCAAATGGGAAGATGCCAGATCTATTAACTGGGATAATCAACTGGTAGGTTTCTTTAACGGCGTTATCAGCAACGGCAGCGCTACCGCCCGAATTCGTGCTTCCGGCTCACCAGGCCCGCACATCCTGAGAATTTGGAACGGGTATTACCCCTATCTCAACATTCAGCAGGCACCCACTTACTATCTTCCCCCTGAGGACTTCACCTTCGTCACAACGGAGGGCGCCCCAGCCTTCACCAACTGGCTCGCGGACTGGCCTGAACAGGAGTACAGCGAGCTTGAGGCTAACCCCGGGACCACAGGGGCGCAAGGCGAGCGTCTTGAGGTCACGCCTAACGTCGGCACTGTAGGCACCAACCTCTCAATCCATGGTTCCGGCTTTCAGGCAGGCACGGTTGTCGATTTTCAATGGGAAGCTATGCGAGGAAACCGGCGGGAAGGGTGGAAGCCCATAACCGCGCCATTGAAATCCCTTACTGTGGGGGCTGACGGTGCATTTACCCAAGGGCTTGTGATGCCCGACGACCTTGGTGGCTACCATGCCATTGTGGCTACAGTGGATGGCGAACGGGTAGCCGATGCCCGCGTCATTATCCAGCCCAGCGTTGTTGGGTTTACGCCGACAAGCGGCCATGTAGGCACGGAAATCACCCTGCACCTCAAAGGTGTTGGCTGGACCGAGCTGGATAATATCTACACCATGACCTACGACAATGCTTTTACCGGCTATGCCTGTGGTTTTAATAGCGGGGGAGACGTTACTATCCATATTACCGCTGTGGGCAATAGAGGATGGCACATTATAAGCCTCTGGCCTTCAGTCTATCAGGGCGCCAGCCTGGAACAATTCAATGTTCCATGGCTCGACTTTTACAATAATCACCCTGGCCTGCCTGTGCCCGCTTTCCATTTTCCCTTCAAGGTCACTGAGTAGAGACAGATTTTATCCCGTCACATAAGTGATTTAGAAAGTTAGCCCGGGCTATCAAGTAAAAAAGAGAAAAGGAGGAGAGGAATGTGAATACCTGGGTTATTATTATCATAGTTGCGGTTTTACTTATCCTGTGGCCTTTCACCATCAAGATTGTTCGGCAGTATGAGCGTGGCGTGGTGCTTCGCTTCGGGCGGTTCGTTGGCGTTAGAGCACCTGGCTTTAATGTCATCATCCCCTTCATTGACCGCATGACCAAGATCAGCCTTCGTATTGTGACCTTCGTCCTGGAACCGCAGGAGGTAATAACCAAGGACAACGTGACTGTGAAGGTTGATGCCGTAGTTTACTTCATGGCAATTGACCCCATGAAAGCGGTGATAAACGTGGAGGACTATCGCGAAGCCATTATTCAGCTCGCCCTGACTACTCTAAGAAGCGTTCTGGGGCAGTCGGACTTAGATGAGCTACTTGCCCACCGCGACCAGATAAACTTGAGATTGCGACAGATTATCGATGAACAAAGCGAGGAGCCGTGGGGGGTCAGGGCAACGCTGGTTGAGGTTAAGGATGTTCTCCTGCCAGAGGCAATGCAGCGGGCGATGGCCAGACAGGCTGAAGCAGAAAGAGAGAAGCGAGGCAAAATCATCCATGCCGAGGGCGAAAAGCAAGCTGCTGAAACCCTGGCTGAGGCTGCCGAAATTATCCAAACCCAGCCGGCGGCACTGCAGTTGCGCTATCTCCAGACCCTGGTCGAGATGTCCGGCGAGAGGAACAGCACCATAATCCCACTCACTGTTGACATACTGGGCGCCCTGTCCAATGCCCCCAAGCTACCTCGGGATAAATAGCCACCTGCTCTTCAGTGTCAGAAGCGCCACTTCACGACAAAGGGAGAAGTTTTTGTGCCGGATAAAAAAGGCCTAAGTAGACGGGATTTTATTAAGGCGGCAACAGCCGCAGGGCTAGCGGGTGCTCTATCCTCTCCGCTGATCTCACTGTTGAACCGAAACAACAGAGCATCAGCCAGCACGGCAGGGCCAGCACCACAAAAACAAAAGGCGCGAGCCTGGTGCATGGTCATAGACCTGAGGAAGTGCGAAGGATGCGTAACCATTGGCCAGCCCCCCCAGTGCACCCAGGCATGTATCAGCGGGCATTATGTCCCAAAGGGACAGGAGTGGATTCAGGTTTACACAGTGGAGCTTCCGGGTGGCGGCAGCTATTTTATGCCCACCCCATGCTATCACTGCGAGAACGCCCCCTGCGTTAATGTCTGTCCTGTGGCAGCGACGTACCACATTGAAAGTGGCATTGTCCTTATAGACCAGCGCCGCTGTATCGGCTGCCGCTTCTGCATGGCCGCCTGTCCCTACCAGCGCCGCTTCTTCAACTGGGGCACTCCGGAGCAGCCCCCTGAGGCTGCCTTTGCCGAATATTCACCGGAGACTCAGGTGCCAGCGATAAAGGGGACAGTTATGAAATGCGACTTCTGCCCCGACATGATGCGCAAGGGCAAACTGCCCTATTGCGTTGCCGGCTGCCCTATGAAAGCGCTCTACATGGGTGACCTCAATGAGGACATCGCCTCCAACGGCATGGAAGTGGTACAACTATCCCGCTTCTTGGATGAGAATAACGCCTATCGTTACAAGGAAGACCTCGGCACTCAGCCCAGGGTGTGGTATCTGCCAGGTCACGGGCAGGACTTCGGCCGAAAGTCCGATGATTCACGCCTGCGCAAGACATCAACCTGGACCTATGGACACGAGGGCTATAGACCACGGGTAGACGTATGGCCCTGGGAAAAGCCCGATAAATGGACCTGGGAGGAGCAGCTCAAATGAGGCCACGAGTAGAAAGTTATCGCCAGCGTCTGGAGCGCACCGTCCTCAATCCCCTGGCCCAGACCAGCAAAGGCTACTACGCGTTTGTGCTGTTCCTCTTTGCAGTAGTTGCCTGGGGAGGCTATGCCTATCTTATCCAACTCCGCTACGGCCTGCTAGCCACCGGCATGCGCGATGTGGTCATGTGGGGGCTATATCTGGTTAATTTCGTCTTCTTCATCGGCATCAGCCATGCCGGCACTCTTATCTCTGCCATCCTGCGGGTTACTCATGCCGGCTGGCGCACTCCTGTTACACGCATGGCGGAGCTCATCACCGTGGTAGCTATATCAGTAGGAGCTTTATTCCCTATCATCGATTTGGGGCGCCCGGACCGAGTGCTTAACCTTTTCATGTACGGACGCTTCCAGTCGCCCATAATCTGGGACATCGTCTCCATACTCTCTTACCTGAGCGGGAGCCTCGTCTATCTTTACCTGCCCATGATTCCAGATTTTGCAACAATGCGAGACCGGCTGGGCCGGGGAGCATCGTCTTTAAAGAGGAAGATTTACACCCTCCTCGCCGTAGGGTGGCAAAATACGCCGGGACAGCGGCACCAGCTGGAAAAGGCAATCGGCATCATGGCAATTACGATAATACCTGTGGCCGTATCAGTGCACACCGTGGTCTCCTTTATCTTCTCCATGACCCTGCGGCCGGGATGGGACAGCACTGTTTTCGGCATCTATTTTGTCATCGGGGCTATTTTCTCCGGCATCGCCACCATTCTTATTGTCATGGCTATTTTCCGTAAATTCTTCCACCTGGAGGAATATATCACCGAGAAGCACTTCCGCAACTTGAGTTACCTCCTGTTGACCTCGCTTCTTATTTACCTCTACCTTACCTTCGGGGAGTATCTGACCGTGGGTTACAAACTTGAAGTAGTAGAGAAAGACCTTTTGACTTTGCTTATGCTCGGAAAGAACGCCATCTGGTTCTGGTCTTTTGTCGTGGCCGGTCTGGTGGTGCCCTTCTTTCTGCTTATTATCCGGCGGGGACCAGCCATCCCCCGAATAATAACCGCCGCCGTGCTGGTGAATCTGGCGATGTGGATCAAGCGCTTCGTTATTATCATACCCAGCATCCAGGTACCCCTCATGCCTTTTGAGTTCGGCGCCTATACTCCTACCTGGGTGGAATGGTTAATCACTGCCGCTGCCTTTGCCGGATTCATGTTAGTCTTTGCTATTGCCGCTAAGTTGTTACCCCTAATCTCTATCTGGGAAGTAGCTGAAGAATCTGAAACAACGCCAGCGCCACAACCTGCGGAAGCGCTGCCAGAGCGAGGTCTTCCTCTCATGCAGAGGAGATAGGAGCGGGAAGCGATGAGATTTAGATTTATATTCGGGGCTGCGGTCGTATTCGTCGCCTTTCTTCTATGGGTCTTGGCAACTGGCGTCATGGCTCAGGGAGAGCCACCACCCCCCTACGCCGGCCTAAAAAACCCTTTCCAGTGGAGTGACTCCTCAGCCCAGGAGGCGGGCAAGGGGGTCTATCTAAGCTCCTGCCAGGGTTGCCACGGTGCTACCGGCAGCAACATAGCTGGTGCTGACTTTAGCGCTTCAGATTTCCCCCACGACTTGGAGAACAGGCCTGACTTCTACTTCTGGATAGTGAGCGAGGGCACAGATTATGGCATGCCTTCTTTCAAATCAGCCCTTGCCGAGGAACAGCGATGGCAAGTCCTGACATATCTCTGGTCTCTAGGGGCAACATCTCCCGCCGAAGCGCCACCGTCTACTACACCTCCGGCAGAGGCAAAAAGCAGTACCCTGTCCCTCAGTACGCCAGCACAGGGTCAGCCCGGCCAGCCGATGTCATTAACGGCTGTCCTCAAGGACATGGAGGGTAAGCCTATTACCGGCGCCCCGGTAAAGTTTTATATCAGTGCAGATTTCTTCGCCAGTGGCTTGATGGAGGTTGGAGAAGCAGTCACAAACGACCGGGGAGTTGCTGTCCTGAATTATACCCCGAAGCTCTCCGGCGATGTACAGGTAGAAGCCCGCTATGATGATATTGAAGCAACGACCGCTTTGATTCTGATTGAGACTGATAAAACTTTCTACCAGGCTGAGGCTGGCATCCGACTCCCGGCTCCTGGAAAAGAAGTAGTTATCGGCCCTGAATCGGCTGTGAACCCCACAAGCGGCTCCCCGGTAAGCGCTCTACGATTGCCCGGGGGGATATTATCTTGGCTCCTGCTTTTCGCGGTAACTCTGATAGTGCTCTGGTTTACCTATTTTCGCGCGGTATATCAGGTCTTCCGTATACCGATACGCGGAGAAATAAAAGACACCGATACGAGGCTCGTTCCTTCAATAGGGCTGGCCATTATAGTTGCGCTGGGTATTCTCTTGGTATTGATACTCGTCACTGGCCCCTATTCCAACCCACATTTACTTCGCTAGTAAGCAATAAGGAGGTGAAAATGATGTAGAAAGCGAGTGAACAGAAGTGACAACTAATCATTATTGAAGAATTACGGAGGAGGGAATAAATATGAAAAAGATAATTGTGGCACTAGGTGTAATCTTGCTCATCGTCCTAGCCGTGGTCACTGTTAGCTGCCAAGGGCCGGCAGGACCAACAGGGCCGGCAGGACAGGCAGGTTCGACTGCCCCCACAACGATAACCACCAACCACGGCGAGCTCACGCTGGAACAACTCGCTGAAATCCAGCCTGGCTTAGGCACAGTGATGCAGGAGTACGGGAAGCGCTTCGCCATGGTAAAGGTAGCCGCCGACGCTGAGGACTGGGGCATGGCCGGGTATCAGCTCGATGAAGCCATCGAGATTCAGGAGGTCGGAGAGATTACTCGTCCTGACAAAGCGGGGATGCTCTCAGGCTTCGAGCACAGCTACCTTGACGCGCTGGAAGAAACTATTAAGGCCAAAGACAAAACGGCCTTTGATGCTGCATACGCTAAAGCAATTACCGGCTGCAACGGCTGTCATGTGGCCACCGGCCATCCCTACGTGCGATTCCAGACGCCGCAGACCTCGCCGGAACCTTTCCTCAAACTAGAACCAAGCGAGCCTGGAACTCACGACTAAAGGGTAAAAATATCTTGTGAAAATACGCTCTGGTAAATTAGAAACCGGCTCAAAGGTCGCTATCATTGGTGGCGGGCCGACAGGCAGTTTTTTTGCCCTCTTCCTTCTCCACTACGCGAAAGAAAGAGGCATCACACCCGAAATCACCATTTACCAAGAGCGGGATTTCAATAAGCTGGGCCCCTTGGGCTGTAAAGGCTGTGCTGGCATCCTCTCCATGTCCCTGCTCAAGAATATAAATGAACTCGCCTTGACCATACCAGAGGAGATAATACAGGGCAGAATAGACCGCTATGCTGTCCATAGCCCGTATACTTCCATCAGCATAGCCAACCCGGAAAAGGGAAGGCAGATTGTCAGCGTCTATCGGGGGGGTGGGCCGCGAGTCTCTAACTATGAGATCCCTATAAGTTTTGATGGCTGGCTGCTAAAACAGGCTAAGAACCGAGGGGTAAGGGTGGAAAATGTCGTAGCAGCCCGCATCCATCTTGAACGAGAGACAAGCGTCGAGGTAGCGAGCAAAGGACTGGGATACGACCTGGTGGTGCTAGCCGCAGGGATAAATGCAAAGTCCATTCCCATTCTGGGGCTCGACTACCTCCCCCCCAAGATACAAATTATGGCCCAGGACGAGCTTTATGCCGGCGTTGAACAAGTTAAGTCATGCCTGGGCAATATGGCACACGTCTTTCTGATTCCACATTCCGGGCTGATTTTCGGAACACTAGTGCCCAAGGGGCCGTTCGTAAATGTTTCTGTGCTAAGCAGCAGCAAGCGCCCGGTATCAGTCTCCAGCTTCTTAAGCAACGAACTGGTTCGGGATATGCTCCCGGACCATTACCAGCATGCCTGCGGCTGCCAACCCAGGGCGCTGGTTCGTCCCGCCCGCCACTACTTTGCCAATAGGTTTGTTGTTGTCGGCGATGCCGTGGTTTCCAGACTTTATAAAGATGGCATCGGTTCCTCACTATTAACAGCCCAAGCAGCAGCACGAACCGCTATTTACCATGGCATATCTCGCCAGGACTTTGAGCGCTACTATCAACCCTTTTGCAGCGCCATGAACTCGGACAACCAGTGGGGGCGGCTGTTGTTCACCATAAACGATCGGACCAAGGATTCTCGGATATTTTCTCTGGCTCAACACCGATTGATTGGAGACGAGCAGCATGACGCCAGCGGCCCACAGCCCTTTACTAAGGCTGCCTGGGGGATGTTTACCGGAAGCTACAGCTACACCAGCATCGCACGGATGGTTTTTAATCCAACTTCGCTGACGAAGTTATCTATTGCTTTATTCTGGGAATTTTTGAACAGTTTGTTCCGCAGAGGGGTTGCCCACCCCAAGAGATTGCATGTGGGAAACAAAAAGGTTCTTTTGCTGGGCAGCGGATTTGGCGGCACTTATGTGCTACGGCGGCTGATGCCCGCCCTGAACCGGAACGAGAACGTAGAAACCACCATGGTAAGCGATGAAAATTTTTTCCTTTTTTCTCCCCTCCTCCACGAGGTGGCGGCAGGAGGCATTGAGACCAGACACGTAGCCTACCCTATAAGACGATTACACTGGAGGGATAGATTCAACTTCGTTCAGGCCGGCGTAGAGAAAATTGACCTCAGGGCCCGCAAGGTAATCACAACTACAGGGGCTCTAGAATTCGATTATCTTGTCCTGGCGCTTGGTAGCATTACCAGCATACCTAAATTCATCTCTGCCGGGGAAAATGAAAGACAAAAAATATTTACCCTAAAAACCCTGCGCGATTCCATGCTTATCAGGAATCAAATAATCGGAGCCTTTGAGCGAGCCAGCATAGAGAAAGAACCGGAACGCCAGAAGCAACTGCTCACCTTTGTCGTCTCCGGGGCTGGCTATACTGGAATTCAAGTGGTAACAGAGCTTAGAGATTTCATACACAGAACTCTACTCAAGTTCTATAAGACGATAACCCCTGAAAACGTCAGGATAATCCTGATTGAGGCAGAGTCCAGCATAGGCACCGATTTACATCCCAAGCTTGGTGCCTATGCCTTAAAGTGCTTGCAACATATGAAGATTGAACTTAGATTAAAATCGAAAATAACGTGTGTTGGTGAGAATCACGTGGAGGTCAATGGCAAGGAAATCGTGCCCACTAACACCCTTATCTGGGTGGCTGGCACGATAGCCAATCCGCGGGTCGCTGAATTAGACACCGGAAAGGACAGCTTTGGCCGAGTTTTGGTCAATGGCTACCTCGAAGTGCCTGGTTTTAGCGGTGTGTACGCTATCGGCGACTGCGCTCACTTTGAGGACAGAGGGTCGGGCCAGCCCGTGCCGCCTCGCGCACACACCGCAGCGCATCAAGCCAAAATTGCGGCCCTTAATATTCTTGCAGAAATCCGGGGGAGAGACAAGAAGCAGTACCGCCATTTCAAACCTCCTGAAATGGTCTCTCTGGGTGCCTTTAATGCTATGTTTCGTTTCTATGGCCTGAGGGTATACGGCTTTGCCGCACGCCTTATCTGGCTCGTAGTTTACTCTCTACTGGTCACGGGAGCATATAACCGCATAAGAATTGTTATGGACTGGTTGTTATCTCTCGTGTTTGGTCGAGATACTACTTTTTTAAAACTAACGGAATCAAACACAGTTAAAGGCGGCTTCTTTCCTGATAGTCCTCTAATGAAGTAGTCAACACCTACCAGTTCGAAGATACAAACCAGGAACTGAGCTTCTCTCCCAGGTTGCCATTTGACGATTTACCCCTGCAACAGCTAGCGCTTGGCTCGCCATACTACATAGGAGTTTAGATACAATATGGCCAGTTATATATCGCTCTGAACAAAAGGGCGGGTTGCAGTACCCAGGAG
>CAYWUK010000011.1:2728-15976 GCA_964461475.1 uncultured Dehalococcoidaceae bacterium | reverse complement strand
GGGCGAGATGGCCTTCGCCGACCCCGAAGCGCTGGCGCAGTTGAACCGCATCATGCACTCACCCATGTATGGCATGGTGAAGGCCCAGCTTGAGGAATGCCGCAGGCAGGGCGCGAAGGTGGTGGTGCTTGAGGCCCCCCTGCTGCTGGAGGCGGGCTGGGGCCCGCTGGCGGACGAGATATGGGTTACGGTGGCGCCCGAGGCCGTGGTGCTGAAAAGGGTTAAAGGACGCACCGGGCTTTCCGACGAGGCGATTAAGGCGCGCCTGCGCGCGCAGCTTTCCAACGAGGAGAGAACGAAGCGCGCCGACGTGGTGATTGATACCGACTGCACCCTTGACGAGCTAAGAGAGAGGGTGAGGAGGCTGTGGGAGGGGAGGAGATAATTAGAAACGCCTGCGATGGCGTCAGGATTAACAAATCATATCTGGACAATTGAGGAAATTATAAGACTCTTATGACTCAAAATGAATTCAAAATCATCATAACAATCCTCTCTTTAGTATTGCTATTCCTAATATTTTTAATTTTTTGGGCATTCAGACTTATAAGAGATTACAAAAAGTCACCAGCCGAATTTTGGAAATGGCTCTCCTCCTCTCGGTTCTTCGGATATGGTAGGTATTTTCCTAGTTCTGTGACTAACCCAGTATTATTATGGCGAATTTACATAGGGGCAGCTATATTTGCTGGACTAGCCGTAGTCTTTGTGATAATTACAATCAGCATAGCTTTTCTTTCTCACTAATGAATCGGCGATTATTTTATTCACCTTCAAATTGTTAAGTTCAAACTGATACACTACCTACACTACCCCCCGTTTGACACACAGCCATCATAGCTGGTAGAATATATCTTTTGGGAGGCCCAAGATTTACGCAATAGTTGAAACAGGCGGAAAACAGTATAAGGTAGCCCCGGGCCAGGTCATAGACGTGGAGCGCCTGAGCACAACCAAAGACAAGCCCGTGGAGCTGGACAGGGTGCTGCTCATCGCAGACGGCGAGAAGGTAACCGCCGGCAGCCCGCTGGTTGAAGGCGCCAGGGTGCTCGCCACGCCGCAGGGCGATGGCAGGGGCAAAAAGGTTATAGTCTTCAAGTACAAGGCCAAGGTGCGCTACCGCAAGAAGGCGGGACACCGCCAGCCTTACACACGGCTCTCCATAGACAAGATACTCCTGCCCGGCGAGGTAGGGGAGAAGAAGCCCGCTGTGAAAAGGGCCAGGCGCACTAAAAAAGAGGCAACAGAGGTAAAGACTGATGGCGCATAAAAAGGGAGGCGGCACCAGCCGTAACGGCCGCGACAGCAAGCCGAAGATGCTCGGCGTGAAGAGGTTCGCCGGAGAGAACGTGAACGCCGGCACGATAATCGTGCGCCAGAGAGGGACGCGCATCCATCCCGGCAATAACGTGGGCGTGGGCAGAGACCATACGCTATTCGCCCTCGTCAACGGCGTGGTCAAATTTGAGCCGGCCAGCAAAAACCGGAGGAGGGTCAGCGTTTACGCTGGCTGAACGCAATGAAGGAAAAAATTCATCCCAAATATAATAAGGATGCCAAGATAACCTGCGCCTGCGGCAACACCTTCACCGTCGGCTCCACCAGGAAGCAGATGAAGGTGGAACTTTGCAGCGCCTGCCATCCGTTTTTCACCGGGCAGCGCCGTGTGATGGATACCGCGGGTCGGGTGGAGCGCTTCAAGAAGCGCTATAAGCTGGAAGGTTAAGCCTTTTCAGGAAAGGCAGGAGCGGGGCTAGCGTACCGCTCCTTTTTGTTTATCAGGACATGGCCGAAAAATTCAACTACGGTGGGCAGGCAGTTATTGAGGGCGTGATGATGCGCGGGCGGAAGGCGGCGGTAACCGCAGTGCGCCGACCCGGCGGCGGGCTGGCGATAAACGTCCAGCCGATTTCGCCCTTTTACAACGGCTGGATGCGCCGCGCGCCCCTGCTGCGCGGCATAATCGTCCTGGTTGAGGCGATGGTGCTCGGCATCAAGAGCCTGCTCTACTCAGCCAACGTCTCCATGGAGGAAGAGGAGGAGGAAATCAGCCAGAAAGCAATCTGGCTCATGGTCGCCACCGCCGTAGCCCTCGCCGTCGGCCTGTTCTTCCTCGCCCCGCTGTTCCTCGCCAGGTTCACAAACTCCTTTGTCCAGTCGTCGCTGCTGTTCAACATCATTGAGGGCGTTATCAGGCTGGCCATATTCGTCGCTTACCTCTGGCTTATATCCCTCCTGCCCGACATCAAGCGCGTATTCACCTATCACGGCGCCGAGCACATGACGGTAAACGCCTACGAGGCCGGCGTCCCGCTTGAAGTGGAGTCTGTAAGGAAATACGACACGGCGCACGTGCGCTGCGGCACCAGCTTCCTCTTCGCGGTGCTTATCCTGGCCATCATCGTCTTCGCCTTCATCGGACGGCAGTCCCTCTGGATAATGATAATCTCGCGCGTCTTACTCATCCCGGTCATCGCCGCCCTTGGCTACGAGGTCACCTACTTCGGCGCCAGGCATATCAAAAATATGCTGGTGAGGATAGTGCTGTCCCCAGGGCTGCTGCTGCAATCGCTGACAACCGGGAAACCAGACGACAGCCAGCTTGAGGTTGCGCTGGCGGCACTGAAAAAGGCCGTGGAGCTTGACCAGGCGGAAGAGGCGGCCCAGCCCTCCTCCACCTGATTCTTATTCGACGTCTTCCTTGCTTAGCTGCTGGAAGAAGCATGTCCTGTTGCCGGTGTGGCATACCGGCCCCATCGGCTTACCCTTGACCAGGATGGTATCGCTATCGCAGTCCTTCCAGACCTCCTGCACCTTGATGCGGTTCCCCGAGGTGGCGCCCTTGTGCCACATCTCCTGGCGGCTGCGACTGTAAAACCAGGCTTCCCCGCTGGACATGGTACGGCGCAGCGCCTCCTCGTTCATATAGGCTACCATGAGCACCTCGCCGCTATCGGCGTCCTGCACTATGGCGGGCACAAGGCCTCTCGCGTCAAATTTTATCTCTGTTTTCAACACATCCCCCTTGCTAGACTATATCTTACTGAGCTCGGCCAGAGCCTTTTTCAGGTCTATATCCCCGGTATAGAGCGCCTTGCCCACAATAGCGCCCTCGGCGCCGAGCTTCTGCAGCATGTTAAGGTGATTTATCGTGGAAATGCCCCCGGAAGCTATCACGGGCAGATTTATAGCATCTATCAGCTCGGAGATGGCGGAGAAGTTGGGCTCGGTGAGGGTGCCATCGCGGCTGATATCGGTATAAATAAAGCGCCTCGCCCCCAGCCTCACCATGGACTCCATGAAAGCCAGAGCCTGTACATCCGTGTTCTGGAGCCAGCCGTGAGTGGCGACATAGCCCTCGCGGGCATCAACGCCTATTACGATGGACTCCCTGAACCGCTTGCAGGCTTCTTCAACCAGCTGTGGGGTTTCCACGGCTGCCGTGCCCAGAATGACCCGCTCCACGCCGCCCTTCAGCAGTTCCTCTATCGTATCCATCCTGCGGATGCCGCCCCCAAGCTGGAGCGGGATGAGCAGTGCCCTGGCTATCTCCCTGATTATATCCAGGTTGCGCAGCTCCCCCGTGGCCGCGCCATCAAGGTCGACGACGTGCAGCCTGGGCGCGCCCAGGGACTGCCATTTGAGCGCCACCTCCAACGGGTCATCGGAGAACACCGTCTCTTCATTATAGTTGCCCTGATAGAGGCGAACGCACCGTCCGTCCCTCAGGTCAATAGCCGGGATTACTTCCGTTTTGTTCCCTCACAGATTGATATTTGAATATTTCCGCCACGGCCTGGCGTTAAACGCCCTGTTATCCCTGTTCTTGTCCCCAATGAAGTCCAGCGCCCGGTTTATCACCTTTCTGGTATCGGAGGGCACTATCACGTCATCAACACACGCCCGCTCCGCCGCGAAATACGGGTTCTCATAGATTTCCTCGTATTCCTGTATCCGCTTCGTCCTCACTTCCTCCGGGTTTTCCGCCTCTTTAATCTCCCTGGCGAAGATGACGCTGGCAGCGGTCTCCGCGCCGACGATGGTGACCCGCGCCGTGGGCCAGGCGAAGACAAGGTCGGCGCCGATGCCCTTATCCAGCATGCCGTAATGGGCGCCGGCGTAGGACTTGCGCAATATGACCGAAATGAGGGGAACGGTGGCGTCGGCCCAGGCGAAGAGCAGCTTGGCGCCGTGGCGCAGGATGCCCTTCCAGTCCTGCTCGGAGCCTATCATATAGCCGGGGCAATCGCCGAGGGCGACCACCGGGATGTTAAAAAGGTCGCAGGTCCTGATGAAGCGCGCGCCCTTGTCGGCGGCATCGCAATCTATGGCCCCGGAGGCCCACATCGGCTGGTTGGCCCAGATGCCAACCACACGCCCATTGAACCGCGCGAAACCAGTTATCACCATGCGGGCGTGGAACCCCATCGTCTCAAAGAAATAAGCATCGTCCACAATCGCCCTGATTACCTTATACATATCGTACGGCCTGGTTGGACTGTCCGGGATGATGGCATCCAGCTCCGGGCAAATCCTCTGTGGGTCATCGCTGCTGGCGGTGCGGGGCGGCTTTTCCCGGTTATTGGACGGCAGCAGGGAAAGCAGTTCCTTGCACCTGTCCAGGCAGTCTTTATCATCTTCGGCCACTATGTGCGTCTGCCCGGATTTCACCGCGTGAGCCTTCCAGCCGGAAAGTTCTTCAAGGCTGATTTCCTCGCCGAGCTGCGTCTTGACGAAGGCCGGGCCGGCGATGCCCATGAAGCCGGTGCTTTTGCACTGGATGAGGAAGTCCTGCATTATGGGGTGATACGCCTGCCCACCCAGGCACGGCCCCATGAGCAGGGCTATTTGGGGGACGATGCCCGATGCCTGTATCTGCGCGCGGAAAAGGTGCCCGTACATCTCCAGGGTGTCCATCCCCTCCTGGAGGCGAGCGCCGCCGGAGTCGTTCATACCCACCAGCGGCCAGCCCATCTCTTTAGCGAGGTTCACCGCGCGGACTTCCTTCAGGCCGTGATATTCGCCGAAAGTGCCCGCCATAGCCATGTAGTCCTCGGCGAAGGCCACCACCGGCCTGCCGTTCACCAGGCCGTAGCCTGTAACCACACCCTCCGCCGGCACATCCCGCTTGTCCATGCCGAAACGGATGGTGCGGTGCCTGACGAACATGCCTATCTCGGTGAAGGTGCCGGGGTCGAAGAAGTAGTCTATCCTCTCCCGCGCCGTCCACTGCCCTCCCTTGTGGCGCCTGGCGGCAGCCTCCGGCCCGCCCATTGCCTTTATCTTCTCCCTCTTTTTCTTGAGCTCTTCGATTAACTCTTCAGATTTCTTCATTTCCCGCTCTCTTGTATAACTTTGCCAATTATATCACCTCAGCCGCAGCTAAAACAACGCCGCCAGACTATGGCTCTGTTTGCATTCGGTTGCTCCCTTATGTCATTGCGAGCGAAGCGAAGCAATCCCGCAATGCGATAAATAGTGATTGCTTCGTCGCTGCGCTCCTCGCAATGACAATCGGTTGAACTAGCGCACCAAAACCAAGCATAATCGGATTATCGGCACATTGACAAAGCCACAGCATAACTATAAAATAATATGCGTTCAGACAGCGGCCATTGACCGATGAGGCGGTGAGCTCCTGAGAACAGCAGCTTTTAATCAGGTAAGTCGCTTGGATCAGGCATGACCGAGACGGCAATAAGCATCGAATTGGCGCCCTCTCCGGATATGCTGGAGAGGGCATTTTTTAGGAAGGGCAAAATGATAGATTTGGGATTCATCGGGGCGGGGACGGTGGGCACGGCCCTGGCGGTTCTGCTGAGCAGCCAGGGATACCGAGTGGCGGCGGTGTCCAGTCGCAGCGCAGCCTCGGCTGAAATGCTGGCGAACCTGGTTGAGGACTGCCCGGCCATCGGCGACAATCAGGCCGTGGCCGATGCGGCCGAGTTCGTCTTCATCACCACCCCCGACGACGCCATCGCCGGCGCGGCATCCCGGGTAAAGTGGCATGCCGGACAGAGCGTTGTGCACTGCAGCGCCGCCGACTCAACGGATATACTGGAGCCGGCCAGGAAAGCAGGCGCGCAGGTTGGCGTGTTCCACCCCCTGCAGTCATACGCCAGCGTGAAACAGGCCATAGACAATACCCCCGGCTCCACCTTCGCCCTGGAGGCTGAGGAGCCCCTGCTGACCACGCTAAAGCAAATGGCGATGTCTCTGGAGGGACGCTGGATAGAGCTGAAGGCGGACGATAAGACCGCTTATCATATCTCGGCTGTCATGGCCTGCAACTACCTGGTAACGCTGGCCAAGCTCGCCACCGACCTCTGGCAGGGCTTCTCCGTGCCGCAGGAACAGGCCATCCAGGCGCTGCTCCCCCTGCTGCGCGGGACGCTGAGCAACCTTGAAACTATGGGCATACCCCAGTGTCTCACCGGCCCGATTGCCCGGGGCGATACCGGCACAATAAGGAAACACGTTAAAATGCTGGAGAAATCGGCCCCCAGTATGCTCGCCGCTTATAGGGAGCTTGGCCTCCAGACCATACCCATAGCCCTGGCTAAGGGGAAAATAGACAAAAATCAGGCACAGGAAATTGAGTCCGTGCTAAAGCAGGCTGATTAAACATTAAAACAACCAGGATGTTTTCCGCTGAAGGAGAAACAAATGCGGGTCAGCGTAAACCAGATAAAGGGGATGAAGCAGAAGGGCGAGAAAATCGCCATGCTCACCGCCTACGACTTCGTCACCGCCAGGATAATAGACGAAGCGGGTATTCCGCTGATTCTTGTCGGCGACAGCCTGGGGATGATTGTCCTCGGCTACGAATCGACCATACCGGTAACCATGGACGATATGCTGCACCACACCAAAGCGGTGGTCAGGGGCAGCAAAAATGCAATGATAATAGGCGATATGCCCTTTATGACCTACCATATCAGCACATCAGAGGCGCTGAGGAATGCCAGCCGCTTTATACAGGAAGGGGGGGCGCAAGCAGTCAAGCTTGAAGGCGGCCTGAACGTGGCCGAAACGGTGCAGAGGCTGGTGCAATGCGGCATACCGGTCATGGGGCACATCGGTCTGACGCCACAGTCCATCCATCAGCTCGGCGGCTTTAAAGTTCAGTGCAAAACAAAACAGGCAGCCGCCAGGCTGCTAGAAGACGCCAGGGTGCTGGAAAAGGCCGGAGCCTTCGCTGTTGTCCTTGAAGCCGTCCCTGCCCCCCTCGCCAAGCTAATCACAAAAGAGCTGGCCATTCCCACCATCGGCATCGGCGCCGGTGTGGGCTGCGACGGCCAGGTACAGGTTGTAAACGACATCCTCGGCTCGTTCACCGAGTTCGTCCCCAAACACGCCAAGCAGTACGTTAAGCTCATTGATATTATGTCAAACGCCGTCAAGGAATACTTTACCGAGGTGAAATCCGGCAAATTCCCCGACGACGAGCACAGCTTCCACATGGACGAAAGCATTCTGGACGAGCTCACAAAATAGTCCAGGTGTAAATTAGAATAACTCAGATGCAGGTTGTTGAAAAGATAGATGAGATGAGGCGGCTGAGGAAGCAGCTTGCCGGGCCGGTAGGCCTGGTGCCCACCATGGGCTACCTCCATGAAGGCCACCTCTCCCTGGTGAAGCGCGCCAGGGCCGAAAACACATCAGTAGTGGCCAGCATATTCGTCAACCCGGCGCAGTTCGGCCCGAAGGAGGACTTCAAGGCTTACCCCCGCGATACTGCCCGCGACCTGGCCCTCCTGGAAAAAGGAGGAACAGATGTTGTCTTCATGCCTGCCGCAGAGGAGATGTACCCGCCGCACTTTGACAGCTGGATTGAGGTGGGCGCAGTAAGCGAAAGACTTGAAGGCGTTTCACGCCCCGGCCATTTCCGCGGCGTAGCCACCATCGTCGCCAAGATGTTCAATATAGTCCAGCCGGCGCGGGCCTATTTCGGGCAGAAGGACGCCCAGCAGACGATAGTCATCAGGAAGATGGCCGCCGAACTCAACATGAACACAGAAATAATCGTCATGCCCACCGTGCGCGAGCCCGACGGCCTGGCGATGAGCAGTCGCAACATCTACCTCACCCCGGAACAGCGCCGGGCGGCAACCGTCCTCTACCGCGCGCTCAACCTTGCGCAGGATTTATGGGCGCGGGGGGAGAAAGACGCGGGGCATATTCGCCGGCAGATGGCGGACCTGATTCATAAAGAGCCTCTGGCGGAGATTGACTATGTCAGCATGGCCGACCCGGATACGCTGGAGGAACTTGACACGGCGAAAGCCTCAGCACTGGTATTGCTGGCGGTAAAAATAGGCAAGACCAGACTAATTGATAATATAACGCTTGAAGCGATTTAACCACTACTCCCTGACCAGCGCCATAATCCCCAGCATCGCCACAAAGCCGAGGGCCGAGCCGAGGTAAAACGGGGCTGTAAGCCTGCCACAGCCATCCCGCGAGCAGGCTGGCCGGCAACAGGGCGAGGCCGACCACGCCGTGGTAGAGCCCATAGGCGGTGCCCCTCTTCTCCTCGGGCACTAAATCAGCGACGAAGGCGCGGGCCACGCCCTCCACGATTCCGTAGTAGACGCCGTAAGCAGCAAAGAGTAGCCATATCTGCCAGGTACTTGAGGCCACGGCGAATCCCAGGTAAACCAGGGCATATACCAGCCAGCCCAGGACGATGACTCGCCTCCTGCCCAGTTTGTCCGATAGAATTCCCGCAGGCGTGGAAACGGCGGCGTAGGAGACGTTGAACAGGACGAGCATCAGCGTTATGTGCAGGACCGGCGACCCCAGGTTCTGCGCTCGCAGTATAACGAAGAAATCGCTGGAATTGCCCAGGGTGAAAACCGCCATGATAACCAGGAATACCTTGAAACGTGCGCCCAGCCCCGCCGTCAACCTGCCAGCCGCAAAACCTGCCTGGGGGCTGCCCGACAACCCGGGGGTTCCCCTCTTTTCCCGGACAAAAAACAACAGCACCAGCACCGCCAGTGCTGCCGGAAACACGCCAACAATCACCAGCCATTGATAACTCCTCAGGCTTAGCTCCAGGCCTCCATGCTGAACGAGGTGGATAATGAGGGCGGCTATGGCCAGCCCCAGGACGGCGCCGGAGGTATCCATCGCCCGGTGGAAGCCAAAAGATTTGCCCCTATCAGCAGAAGAGACCGAGTCGGCAATCAAGGCATCGCGGGGCGAACTGCGGATGCCCTTGCCCACCCTGTCGCCGAACCTGACCGCCAGCACGCTGCCCCAGCTGCCAGCGATATACATGAACGGCTTGGCAAAGGTGGAAAGGCCGTAGCCCAAAACCGCCAGTAATTTGCGCTTTTTTATCTTATCGCTAATCCGTCCGCTGAATATCCTGAAGATGGCGTCGGTGCTTTCGGACAGCCCCCCGACAAGGCCAATGACGGTGGTAGTGGCGCCGAGCACGTTGCCCAGGAAAAGAGGGACAAGGGTGAATATCATCTCGCTGCTGGTATCGGTAAAGAAGCTGACCACTCCAAGAAAGAAGACGTTAGGGCTCTGACCCCAAATCCTGCGGCGTCCTTCGTCGGTGTAGAGCGGCTCCAGCAATTGCTTCTCCTCCAAAAAACCAAGGGGGTTCAGACCATTTTACAATATTCTTGCAATTCAAGGCCACCCTCGGAGAGATGGGGCAAACACCTATATCACGGATGGACACGCCAACCTTTTTTATATATAATTTCTCATAAAGCTACCTGCAAAAGGGGGAAGCTATGCAGAAGAGACTCTATCGTAGCCGGAGCGACCGCATGATATGGGGGGTGTGTGGCGGCCTGGCCGAGTATTTCGACGTTGACCCCACACTCATCCGGATAATCGCGGTGCTGTCTTTGTTTATAGGCGGGGCAGGCATCCTGGCGTATATAATCCTCGCCATCGTCGTCCCTTCGGAAAGCTCCACAGCAGCTCAGCCCAAAGACACAATAATGGAAAACGTCGAGGAAATGAGGGAAACAGCCGGCGAATTCGGGCGTGAAATCAGGTCAACCTTCTCTGGGAAAGGCGAGCCAGAAGAGACCAAGCCCCGCTACCACCGGCACAACCTTCTCGGCTTTATCATCGTAATCATCGGCATCATCCTCCTGCTGAGCAGCCTGAACATATTCTGGTGGTTCCGCTGGATTTACCTCTGGCCCATTATCATCATCGTCATCGGGCTTATAATCATATTCGGCGCCCGGAGGAAGAGGAGATAAAGTAGAAGGCGAGAGGCCATGCCAAAGCCACGGCTGGCAATCAATTTATGAAATAACGCAAAACCAGCAGGGCCAGTTCAAGGGGAAACAAAACAACGGAAACCCGGAAGACATTGCGCGCAATCCAGCCCGGAAGAAAGATATCGGTAACAGAGCCTTTTTCAGCCCCATGTCTCTCAGCCAGAGTAGTAAGCGGACACCGCCCCCGGTTAAGGAGCAGTGCCAAACCCTCTACGAAGATGGCACATATCGCCAACAGCAGCAGTAAATTGTAAGTCTTTGTAATACCGGCATATAAAACGTAAACCAGGCACGCCGACATGAAAAAGAAAATTAGCGTATGGATGAATCTTATGTAAAACAACCTGCTCAGCATATAAAAAAGGATAAGGCATAATCTGAAAAATGGCAAAAAGTGATTCTTCAGGGCAACGGACTCATAAAGAGCCGCACCACCATTACTGTATCAGCCGCAACCGCTAGCGCAACAGGCTCCTGGCGATGATTAACCTCTGTATCTCCGACGTTCCCTCATATATTGCCGTAATCTTGGCATCGCGGAAATAGCGCTGCATGGGCGAGTCCATCATGTAGCCGTAACCGCCATGAATCTGAAGCCCGTTGGTGGCTGCCCTCATGGCCACATCGGCGGCAAAGGTCTTCACCATGGCCGCCTCATTGGTAAAGCGCACCTTTTTATCGGCCAGGTAAGCAGCCCGGTAGGCCAGCAGCCTGGCGGCATCAATCTCGATGGCCATGTCGGCCATCATCCATTGCAGCGCCTGAAAATTGGCGATAGGCTGGCCGTACTGCTGGCGCGTCTTGGCGTGCTCTATGGAGTCCTCCAGGGCAGCACGGGCGATGCCGATGGCGATAGCCGCCACGCCAATCCTGGCCGAGTCCAGGGTAGCCAGGGCGATATTGAAGCCCTTGCCTTCTTCGCCGAGGAGATTCGCCGCCGGTATGCGGCAGTCCTCAAACAGCAGCTCGGCGTTGTGCGCCGCCCTTATCCCCAGCCGGTGGTATATTGAACCGATGGAGAACCCCGGCGCATTCTTCTCAACGATGAAGACGCTTATGCCCTTATACCCGGCGGACTTATCTTTCGTGGCGAATATCACCAAAACGTCGGCCTGAGCGCCGTTGGATATGAAAATTTTGCTCCCGTTGATAACGTAAGAATCGCCGTCCTTAACCACCACCGTATCAAGCTGCGAAGGGTCGCTGCCAGCGTTGGCCTCGGTCAGTCCAAAGGCCCCCAGCCATTCCCCCTTGGCCAGCGGCGTGAGGAAGCGCTTCTTCTGCTCTTCGCTGGCGTACATGTTGAGACAATGGGCACATAAACCCCAGCTGGTATCCAGCACGCTGGCCGTGCTGGCGCAGGCGCGGGCAATCTCCTCCACGGCGATAACCCAGTCAATATGGGTGCCGCCGCTGCCGCCATACTCTTCGGGTATGGTCAGCCCGGTGATGCCAAGCTGCGCCATTTTTTTAATATTTTCATACGGGTACTCCTCGTTGGCATCCAGCTTTTCCGCCAGCGGCTGAATCTCCTTCTTGGCGAAGTCCCGCACCATCGTCTGAAACATCTTCTGGTCTTCGGTCAACTCAAAGTCCATGGCAAACCTCCATTCAAAGATACAGCCCATTATATTAAATTTGGGATTGGGAGACAACCAAGCATTCGGCGGATTCTGTTTGGTTTTGTTTGCACTAGTTTAACCAATTGTCATTGCGAGGAGCGCAGCGATGAAGCAATCACTATTTACCGCGTTATGGGATTGCTTCGCTTCGCTCGCAATGACACGAGGGAGCAACCAAATGCAAATAAAACCGTTCAACGGCTAAGACCGACAGGGGGAGAGATGAGACAATGGTCACATACAAGAACCGCCCGCCGCACTAAAATAGATATGCTGAAAGTAAAAGCCACAGCTCAGCGTCAGGAGGTGATAGTGCGATGTTCAGACGAAAGAGCTGTCCGAGATGCAAAGGAGAAATAAGGCTCGATAGAGATGAATACGGCTGGTATGAGGAATGCCTTATGTGCGGTTATACGCGCGACCTGCAGGACATAGTCGTAGCTCGCAAGCAAGAGCCGGTGCCGCAATCACATCATGGGGGAAAAGCAAGTTAAGCTCCGCCTTTTCACAGCGAATTTCTTTAACCGTTGCCTAAACAGCCCCGGTTGACCTTCGGTTCACAATCCACGCTAACAAGTCCCTGATTTTTATGTGGAATACCCGCAAGCCGACCTGAACGCGAGAGTTTACAGAGGAACATGCGGTATGCTTGAATATAACCAGGAGAGCTGCCAGATTGAGAAAGATACTGTTATTCCTCCTTGTTTTCCTGCTCGTAGTTCTGCCCGCCTGCGGGCTACCCAAGTCCGGCAATGGGCTGACCGAGGAGCAGAGATATAAACTCGCCCTTATTCCGGAGATAAAGTCCTTTGAAAAGAGACTGGGCTTCCAGGAGACGAAGAACTTTGAGACATACTCCGATAACACGGAAGCCTATGATTGGTCCTTCTTCACACCGAAGACAACCCTCCCCTATTCCCTGGATGACCCCCTGCTTCAGTCGGCCGAGGGCAACCCGTCAAGCATCCACCTCGATTTGAATAAATATGACGTGTTCTACTATTCAATACAGGCGGTAGCCGGCATAGAGACGCCGGTAACCGCGTCATTGCTCAAAGCGCCGCTCTCCCGCTTCATCCATGTTATCATTCACGAAGACTGGCATGAACAGACGGAACTGCCCCTGGGCATTGAAGAGCCCACCGCCGAGACCGTAAGTTATGCGGCAGCCATGCTTTTTGCTGAAGAGAAGCTCGGGCATGACTCCGAAGTCTATCGCGAATTAAAAGGGCAGTTTGATAAAAAGCTCAGGGAAAGCGAAATCTACCAGAAATATTACGAAGAGCTATCCCAACTCTACTCATCATTTCAATCAGGGACAATTACAGAAGAGGAGACGCTCAAAACGAAGTCCGGGCTGATTAAAG
>CAYWUK010000011.1:0-2718 GCA_964461475.1 uncultured Dehalococcoidaceae bacterium | reverse complement strand
ATGGCCAGAGAGCTGAGGGACCTCTGGGGGGCGGCGCCGGGCCAGCTCAACAATGCTTATATCAGCTTCCAGATGACCTATTTCCGGCATTTCCCCTTGATGTATCAGGTGTATTCAGCCACCGGCTATGACCTTAAGGCAACGATAGCACTGCTCAAGTCGGTGCCAGACGAAGGGGTCGGTTTTGACAATGTTGAAGAGCTAAAGAATATTGAGCAGGATGTTTGCGACTATCTCCAGCAATATGTTGCCTCCGCCGATGGCCAGAGGACGGCAGCGCCGCCGAGCCGCGTCTCAATGCTTGGCGGGAACCTCTGGAGGGATCCTGTCTTCGCAGGGCACCTTGGTCTGACAAGCCCCGCAGGCTAAATAATGGCCCATGTAGCCCTCTTCCCGCCCCATGCGCTTGAGTATCTCCGTCTGCTCATGTTTAACAAATTCCTGGCACTTTATCTTGTCGTGCCCCCGCTCGCTGATGGCGCCCGCCGGACAGCGCTCAATGCAGCGCCGACATGACCCATTCTTATAGAAGAGGCAATTGGCCAGGCGGTTCTCATAAGTACGCGGGCTGGGCGGAAGGGCAATATTGCTGACCACGCTGCCGCAGCGAACGCTGATTCCCCTGGGGCTGATAAAGCCATCATTGAGGCTGAATGTCCCCAGGCCGGCAGCATAGGCGATATGTCTCTGCGACCAGTTGGAAGAAGGCCCGTTGGCCAGCTCCCTCTCGGCAAAGAAGGCTTCATAGTTAGAGGCCACAGCCTGATAGCCATGCTCCTCCAGAAGCCCGACCACGCATCTTGATAATGCGACCATGAAATCTCCGCCCTGCCAGCGCGTGTGGTTCCACCGCAAAGACGGAATAAGACATTCCCGGCGCATGCTTACCCTGGTCTCTCGTGTAATAGGCAATACCCACGCTATGACACTCACACGCGCTGGCCGTTCCCCATCTTTGAAATACGCTTCCAGCGCCTCCCGAGGGGTAAGGTGAAAATCACCCGCCACAACCTTATATTGCGCAAAAATGGGGTCATCTCCATCGGCAAAACCCACCAGCGGCTCATCAAAAATCGGCTCTCCGCCGAAGGCGGGAAGCCGGTTCAGGGCGCTGGAGGCCACGTATTCCTTAATAGCGCTCTCCAGGAACAAGGCGGGGTTCGCCTCAAATGCTTTCGCTTCCGGTTTTTCTCTACAAAATGTCATATCATCATCCCCTGCTTATATTCTACCAAGAGAAGATGATTGCTGGCAAAATAAACAAATGGATATGGCGTAGTAGCTGCTTTTCATACACAGCTTACGGGCAACGCCCCCCTGTATCACATCCCACTATCAGGCAAGAATTATTAAGTGCTAGGCTGCCTTGCGCTGCAACACGCCGAGCTCTCTGCCCACCTTCTCAAATACGGAGAAGGCAAACTCCAGGTCCTCGCGAGAGTGGGCCGCCGAAATCATCACCCTTATCCTCGCCTTGCCCAGCGGTACCGTTGGGTAGCCAATGGCCATGGCGAATATTTTCTCCTCAAACAGGCGCCTGGAGAAGTTCCTCGCCAGCTTGGCGTCGCCAAGCATCACCGGCGTTATCGGCGTCTGGGAAACGCCCGTGTCGAAGCCCAGCGACTTCATACCTTCCTTGAAGTAGCGCGCGTTGTCCCAGAGCTTCTTCACCAGATCATCGGACGCCTCCAGCGTCTTCACCGAGGCTATGCAGGCAGCAACATCGGCCGGGGTTACCGCCGAGGAGAAGAGGAAGGGACGGGCAGCTTGTTTCAGGAAGTCGGCGAGCAACTTGCTTCCTGCTATATAGCCGCCCACCACCCCGAACGCCTTGGACATGGTGCCCATCTCTATGTCAACCTTGCCATGCAGATGGAAGTGGTCGACTATGCCGCGGCCGTGGTCGCCCAGCACGCCCTCCCCGTGGGCATCGTCAACCATGATTATCGCCTCATACTGCTGGGCAAGCTCAGCCAGCTCTGGCAGCGGGGCAAGGTCGCCGTCCATGGAAAACACGCCATCGGTCACTATCAGCCTGGTCTTGGCCGCTTTGCCTTCCTTCTCCAGCACTTCCTTTAGCCCCTTCGCGTTACCGTGCGGATAAATAAAGCGCTTCGCCTTGGTGAGCCGGCAGCCGTCTATGATAGAGGCATGATTAAGCTCGTCGGTGAATATGGCATCATCCGCCCCGACCAGCGCTGCTATCGTCCCGAAATTGGCAGTGAGCCCCGATTGCAGGGAGATGGCATCTTCCACGCCTTTGAACTCGGCCAGCGTCCTTTCCAGCTCCAGATGGAAGCTCATCGTGCCCGCTATTGACCTCACCGCCCCCGGCCCGACGCCCCACTGCTCCAGCGCCCGCTTGGCCGCCTCCTTGAGCTTGGGGTCGTTGGCGAGGCCAAGATAATTGTTGGAGCACAAGTTCAACACGTGGGCACTATCGACATCAAACCAGGCGCCCCGCGGCGCCTCTATGGTGCGTATCTGGTTGTAAAGCCCGCTATCCTTCAGCTCCTTCAGCCTCGCCCGAATGAAATCAAATTTGCCCATTTCCCGTACCTCCTTATCTACTCAACGCAGTCAAACCCCCACTATTGTAATAACTTAGCAGACAAACTGCAACACCCGTTCACGATGATAACGCTTGCTTTTGGTTGCGCTAGTTTAACCAATTGTCATTGCGAGGAGCGCAGCGACGAAGCAATCACTATTTATCGC
>CAYWUK010000010.1:0-15984 GCA_964461475.1 uncultured Dehalococcoidaceae bacterium | reverse complement strand
CACTATGGCAAGAGAGATGGAGGCGACCAGCCAGCGATTGCGGAATACGCCCAGCTTGAAGACGGTGTATTGGTCGGAGCGGGCATTGAATGCCCGGAACCATTCGAAGGCGACCATTGAGCAAAAGGTTATGGTGCGCGCCTCCTCCAGGCTCAACCTGAGTTGGGCCCAGTTGAAGATAAGGAACACGCCGACGCTCATTAGCGTAGACAGAAATAAAATGCGGAGCAGCAGCCCGGGGAAGATGAGCCCCACGCTGGGGTGGCGTGGCGGCTGCTTGAGTTCGTCGCCCAGCTTCGGCTCAAGCCCCAGCGGGATGGCCACCGCCGTATCCGTCACCAGGTTAATCCAGATAATCTGTACCGCCAGCAGAGGCGCCTTACCGATGAAGAGGAGGGTGAGAAGCAACGCCAGCAGTTCGCCCAGGTTGGTGCTTATCAGGAAGAAGATTACATTGCGCAGTCGATTAAAAATCGTCCTGCCTTCCTCCACAGCCGCCACCACTGAGGCGAAATTATCATCAGCCAGCGTCATATCGCCGGCCTCCTTGGCCACATCGGTGCCGGTGATGCCCATGGCGATGCCGATATCGGCCGTCTTGAGCGCCGGGGCATCGTTCACGCCATCGCCGGTCATGGCGACGACATGCCCGCGGCCCTTGAGAGCATTGACTATCCTGAGCTTCTGCAAAGGCTCAATACGGGCGAATACGGAGATACCCTCCACCTGCCGGGATAGCTCCTCGTCGCTCATGCTGGCGAGGTCGGAGCCGCTTATTGCCTTCCCCGGCGGCAGCTCCAGCTGGCGGGCGATTGACTCGGCGGTAGTTTTATAATCGCCGGTAATCATCACCACCTTTATTCCCGCCTGCCTGCACAGGCGCACCGCCTCTTTGGCCTCCTCGCGCGGCGGGTCTTCCATCCCGGACAGGCCGACAAATACCAGATTGCCTTTGATATCCTCTTCCTTAAGCTCTTCCATTTCACGAGGGAGCTCGGCATAGGCGGTGGCGATTACCCTCATTGCCCCTTCGGCCATGGCGTTGTTAGCCAGCAAGATACGATTGACGTCAGCCTCTTCCAGAGGGAAGATGCCGCTCCCCTGCAGGCAATATTTGCTCATGGACAGCACTCTTTCCGCTGCCCCTTTGACATATACCAACTTGCTGCCGTCCCCGGGATGAAGGGTGGCCATATACTGTTTTTCGCTCTGGAAGGGGATTTCGTCCAGCCGGGGCAGGTTTTTCTCCAGTTTTTCCTTGCCCAAATCCGCCTTAGCGGCGGCCACCACCAGGGCGCCCTCGGTGGGGTCTCCGTAAATGCTGCAAAAATCGTTCTCGCAGGTCAGCAGGGCATCGTTGCACAGCGCCCCTATCCTGAGGTGCAACATCAATGCCGGGTCTTCTTCCGGGCTCAGCTTAAATCCATCCTGGTGAAAATATCCCTGCGGCATATAGCCTTCGCCGGTCACCTCAATCCAGCGCCCGTCGACGTAGAGCCGCCGCACCGGCATCTGGTTGAGGGTCAGCGTCCCGGTCTTATCCGAGCAGATGACGGTGGCCGAGCCCAGGGTCTCCACCGCCGCCAGCTTGCGAATTACGGCGTTGCGGCGTGCCATCATCGCCATGCCTATCGCCAGCACCACGGTCACCACGGCGGGCAGCCCCTCCGGGATGGCCGATACGGCGGCGGCAACCGCCAGCAGGAATACATCCAGCCACTCCAGTCCCCTGAGCAGCCCGATGACCACCAGCAAGGCACAAACTCCGAGGAAGAGGGCAATGATATACCGGCTCAACTTGCCGATATTCTTCTGGAGGGGCGTCTTTTCCGGCTTCACCTCCTGAATGCTGGTGGCAATCTTGCCCATCTCTGTGGCCATGCCTGTTCTTATCACTACAGCCGTAGCCCTGCCGTAGGTCACTATGGTCCCCATGTAAACCAGGTTTTTTCTCTCCGCTACCGGCAGTTCCCCGCCGAGGGCTCTGGTACACTTGTCCACGGGCACCGATTCCCCGGTCAGGGTGGCCTCGTTTATCTTCAGGTTGGACTCCTCAATGAGCCTGGCATCCGCCGGCACCTTATCTCCGGTCTCCAGAAGCAGTATATCGCCGGGAACCAGGTCCCCCGCCGGCAGCATGGCGATGCTTCCCTCGCGCCTCACCCTCGCCCTGGGCGCAGCCAGATGAATGAGCGCCTCCATCGCCTTTTCCGCCCGCGTCTCCTGGATGAAGCCGATGATGGCATTGAGCAGGAGCACCCCTAATATAACCCAGGCATCCAGAAAATGCTCGACGGCAATGGAAATCGCGGCAGCGACGAGCAGCACGTATATAAGGGGACTGAGGAACTGCTGGAGGAAAACAAGCGCAGGAGGGGTTTTCTTCTTGCCCTTTAGCTTGTTAGTGCCGTACTGGAGCAGCCGCTGTTTAGCTTCTGCATCGGCCAGGCCGGAGCGCCTGGAATCAAGCGCCTGCAAAGCCTCATCCGGGCTGAGACCATACCACTCCCCCATACGGTAACTATAACACAATGATTTCGGCAATCGCTACCGAATGACGAAATTACCCGCATAGGACATCTCGAAAGCGGACAGGTTGTTGCCCCTCGTTTTGCTGTGGTAAAATCAGCTAAGCAGGCACTAATGTTTTTAAGGGTTTATCCGCTGTTCATGCACGATTTTCTCTTCCACCGATATTCCCTTGCTTCTTATTGAGAAATGACAGAGATGCTGGAACTGCTATCTGGAAATGAAGCCCTGGCCCTGGGCGCTTATCACGCCGGGGCAGAGGTAGCCGCTGCTTACCCCGGCACGCCGAGCAGCGAGATTCTGGAGGCTTTCGCTCGCTTTGACGACGTCTATGCGGAATGGTCAACCAACGAACTGGTGGCCATGGAGGTGGCGCTGGGGGCCTGCTATGCCGGCGTGCGCGCCATGGCCTCCATGAAGCAGGTAGGGCTAAACGTGGCCAGCGATGCCTTCATGGCGGCGGCGATAACCGGAGTCAACGCCGGGCTGGTGGTAATCAGCGCCGACGACCCCGGCATACACAGCTCTCAGGGCGAGCAGGACAACCGCCATTATGCCAGGTTCGCCAAGGTGCCCATGCTGGAGCCGAGCGACAGTCAGGAGGCCTACGACCTCATGGCGCACGCCTTCGACATCAGCGAGAAGTTCGACACGCCGGTGCTGGTGCGCACCAGCACGCGCATCTCGCACTCAAAGTCGGTGGTGAGGACAGATAAAAACCGGGTCTTGCCGGCCAACAGGCCAGTTTACCGGCGCGACGTGCAGAAATACGTCATGCTGCCGGTCAACGCCAGGGGCAGGCGACCGCTGGTGGAGGAGCGCTTAATAAAGCTGGCGGAATACGCGGAGACATTCCCCCTCAACCGGATAACATGGGGCAAGAGAAAGCTCGGCATCGTCAGCAGCGGAGTCGCCTACCAGTATGCCAGGGAGGTCTTCCCCGAGGCCTCATTCCTCAAGCTGGGCATGACCTATCCACTGCCCGAAAAGTTGATACGTGATTTCGCCGCGCGGGTGGAGAAGCTGATAGTCATTGAGGAGCTGGACCCTTTCCTGCAGGAAAATATTTCGGCGATGGGGATAGAGGTCAGCGGCAAGGAGTTCATCCCCCGCGTGGGCGAGTTGAACTCGTCCATCGTTGAGGAAGGAGCGGGCAGGGCCGGGTTGCTGAGCGGCGCTCCGTCTCAGCCAAAAACGACGTTACCAGAGTTGCCCAAGCGCCCGCCCCTCCTCTGCCCCGGATGCCCTCATACCGGCGCATTCTTTGTGCTGAGCAGCATCGGCAGGCGCGCCAGGCTTCCTGGCGCCAAAGCCAAGCCCCGGGACGAATCAAACCTGGTCATAACAGGGGATATAGGCTGCTACACCCTGGGCACATACCCCCCGCTCAACGCCATGGATACCACCGCCTGCATGGGCGCTAGCATCGGACAGGCCATAGGCATGGAGAAGGCCGGCATCGGGAAAAAGGTGGTAGCCGTCATCGGCGACTCCACCTTCCTTCACGCCGGCATCAGCGGGCTGGTTGACGCCGTGTATAACGAGAGCAAGATAACGGTAATCATCCTGGACAACAGCACCACCGCCATGACGGGACACCAGGAACACCCCGGCACCGGCATCTCGGCCAGAGGCAAGAAGGCCAAAACGGTGGAACTGGAAAGGCTGGTCCGGGGCATAGGCGTCAATGACGTCAGGGTGATTAACGCCTTTGATATAAAAGCCCTGCGGTCGGGCATAAGAAATTCTCTGGAAAGCCCGGAGCTTTCCGTCATCATCGCCCGCGGCGACTGCCCGGTGCACGTGCGCCGGCCCTCAGAGCCGAGGGCTATTGACGCTGAGAAGTGCAACCAGTGCGGAATCTGCCTCATGCTCGGCTGCTCCGCCATTCAGCGGGAGGGTGAGAAGGTCTTCATCGATGCCGCTTTATGCGTGGGCGAAGCCTGCACCGTCTGTCAGCAGCTATGTCCCAAGGGGGCGATAGCCCCTCAGTCAGCGGTCAAGGCCGGGGGAGCAAAGTGAAGAAGCTTGATCTGCTCATAACCGGGGTGGGAGGACAGGGGGTCGTCCTCGCCAGCGATATCATCGGCGAGACGGCACTTGCCGCCGGCTATGACGTCAAGAAAACGGATACGCTGGGCATGGCGCAGCGCGGCGGCAGCGTCGTCAGCCACCTGAGGATAGCGCCTAAAGTATTTTCGCCCCTGGTTAAGGAAGGCGACGTTGATATCCTGCTGGCATTTGAGCAGCTTGAGGCGGCGCGCTGGGCGCACTACCTTCGCCCCGGAGGCATAGCCATCGTCAACAAGCAGGCAACGCCGCCACTTTCCGTCAGTTCGGGCGACGAGCATTATCCCAGCGATGAAGAGGTCGGCGACATCCTGAAGCGGCGGACAGGCCGCATCTATTTCGTCGACGGCACGGCGCGGGCGAGGGAGCTGGGCAACGCGAGGACTTTCAATATCTTCCTGCTGGGCTACGTATCCGTTTTCGCTCCATTCAGGGTGCAAACGTGGAAGGACAGCATCTCGCGGCAACTCCCCGAAAAAATCCGTCAGATAAACCTCGCCGCCTTCGACCAGGGCAGAAAGGAAGCCAATGATGTCCGTATCTGAGAAGGTGCGCAGGGGCATGGCGGAGGGCTCCTGGATACGGAGGATGTTTGAGGAGGGGACAGCCCTAAAGCAGCGCTACGGCGCGGAGAATGTTTTTGACCTTTCACTGGGCAATCCGGTGATGGAGCCGCCAGCTGAGTTCGCCCGCGAGCTGAAGAAGCTGGCGGAGCACCCGCTGCCGGGGATGCACCGCTATATGGAGAACGCCGGCTACCCCGAGACGAGGGCAGCCGTGGCACAGCAGCTATCGCGGGAGACGGGCCTCAAGCTCAGCGCCCAAGAAATAATTATGACCTGCGGGGCGGCAGGGGCCTTGAACGTGGTGCTGAAAACGATACTTAACCCCGGTGACGAGGTCATGCTGCTCGCCCCGTACTTCGTGGAGTACCGCCATTATATTGATAATCACGGTGGGGTTTCCAAAATACTGCCCACGGACGAAAATTTCATGCCCGGGCTTGATGTCATTGAGAACGCCATCGGCGCCAGGACCAGGGCGATAATCATAAACTCCCCCAACAACCCCACCGGCGTCGTATATAGCGAAGACGTTATGCGCGCCCTCTGCGGGCTGCTGCGCAGTAAAGAGGCACAATTCGGGGCGGAGATTTTCCTAATCAGCGACGAGCCTTACCGCAAAATCATCTACGACGGCCTGAAATACCCCTCGCCCCTGCCCCTCCACCCCAGAAGCATAATCGCCACTTCTCACTCGAAAGACCTGGCGCTGCCCGGCGAGCGCATCGGCTACATCGCCGTCAACCCGGAATGCAGCGATAAAGCTGAGCTACTGAACGGCCTCATCTTCTGCAACCGCATCTTGGGCTACGTCAATGCCCCCGCTCTTATGCAGCACCTGGTGCGCCACCTGCAGCAGGAAACCGTCTCCGTGGCCGAATACCAGCAGAAGAGGGATTTCTTATATGGCCATCTCAGCGAGATGGGCTACTCGGTGATAAAGCCGCAGGGCGCCTTCTATATGTTCCCAAAATCTCCAATAGAAGACGATGTTGCTTTCGTCGGTGAGCTGCGGCAGTGGAAGGTGCTGGCGGTGCCCGGCCGCGGCTTCGGCACGCCCGGCTACTTTCGCATATCATACTGCGTTGACGACAGGACACTGCAGGGCTCGCTGAAAGGATTTAAAAAAGTCGCTCAGAAATTCAAACTATGTTAGTTGTGTAGATAAGGGGGAGAGATGGAAGAGACGCCAAAGCAGGAAAGCCAAGCAACCGACATCATAGCGGAGTTGAAGCGCAGGGAGAAAACAGAGCCTGTCGCCTCCTTCCTGAACATGCGATTGGCGGAGCTTGCCCCGGGCTATGCCAGGGTGGTGATGAAGCTCGTCCCCGAATACCAGAACTTCAACGGCATGGCCTTCGGCGGCATCATCATGGCGCTGGCCGACCAGGCCTTCGGCTATGGCTCTAACTCGCTGTACACGCCCAGCATCGCCTCACAGTTCAACATCCACTTCATAAATGGCCCGGCGGCTAACGATGAGCTTACCGCAGAGTGCCGGGTGCTGCGCAGCGGGAAAAGGGTGGGCGTCTCCGAGATTACGGTCACCAACCAGGACGGGAAGCTGATTGCCAGGGCAACCGGCACCACCATCCCCAAGAGATAGAGTCTATGCGGTTTGACAGTGGCATTTTTATTGTGATAAACTAAGCCTCGTTATTGCGACTAGAAAGTCCGTAAAAAATGCTTATTCCTGTGCGTGGATTGGAGAGAGCCAAATTCGTCTTTACCGAGCGCACTAGGTGCGCTTGGGGGGTTAAACAGGCATCGCCAGCATCCGGCTAATAGATAGCAACTATCAGAAGCAATCAAGCAGTACCTCCCAGGCGGGAGGTATTTTATTACTGCGGGGGAAGATGGAAAACTGGGACACGATTCCCAAACTAATCATGCGCAACCGCGAAAGATGGGGTCGGCGCACGGCCATGTCCATGAAAAGCTTCGGCGTCTGGCAGAGGTATAGCTGGCAAGGCTATTGCCAGAACGTCAAACACCTGTCGCTGGGGCTGGCAAGGCTCGGCCTGGAACGGGGCGACGTGGCCTGCATCATCGGCGACAATGAACCGGAATGGTTCTGGGGGGAGTTCGCCGTGCAGGCGGCGGGGGGAATAGGCACCGGAATATTTGTTGACTCCATCCCCGCAGAGGTAAAACATATCGCTGCCGATTCCGGGGCCAAATTCGCCATAGTCAATGACCAGGAGCAGGCGGACAAATTCCTTGAAATCAAGGCTGAACTGCCTTCCTTGAAGAAAGTGATATACTGGGACCCCAAAGGCCTGAGGGACTACGACGACCCCCTGCTGATGAGCTTTCCCGAGCTGATAAAGCTGGGCAAGGAACACGAGGGAAAAAACCCCGGCCTGTTTGAAGAAAAGGTGGCAGAGGGCAAGGGCACCGATACCGCCTTTATTTACTATACCTCCGGTACCACCGGCCTGCCCAAGGGGGCTGTGCTCACGCACCGCGCCCTGATAAACACGGCCAGGGGCTTTGTCAGCCGTTACCCGCTGGATGAGAAAGATAATCTTATTTCCAACTTCCCGGCGGCCTGGGTGGGCGATAGCTTTTTCGCCACCATCCCCCATCTGCTGACGGGGGCACAACTGAACTTCTCCGAGGAGCCGGATACCGTCGCCGCCGATACCAGGGAGGTCGGCCCCAACTTCGTCATATACGGGCCCCGCCAGTGGGAGGGGCTGGTCAGCGAGATTCAGGTGAAGATGATTGACGCCAACCCGCTGAAACGCTTCGTCTATAACCTCTTCCTGCCCACAGGATACAAAATCGCTGACTTCAACCTCCAGAACAAACAACCTACCCTGCTGTGGCGATTCCTTTACCGCATAGCCTACGCTTGTTTGTTCAGGCCCCTTAAAGACCAGCTTGGCCTGAGCAATATCAGGTTTGCCGTAACCGGCAGCTCGGTGCTGAGCCTGGATACCTTCCGCCTGATACATGCCATAGGCGTCGAGTTGAGGCAGAACTACGGCAGCACCGAGGCTGGCTTCATTTCGTCGCACGGCAAGGGGGAAATCAGCTTTGAAAGCGTGGGGCGCCCTGCCGTTGGCACCGAGGTCAGGATAACTGACGAGGGGGAGTGTCTGGTCAGGAGCGACTCCATGTTCAGCGGATACTATAAAGACCCCCAGAAAACGGCGAAAGTCCTGGTAAATGGCTGGTGCCAAACCGGGGACGCTGTTTATATCAACGATAAGGGACATTTGATTTTCCTTGACCGGCTGGAGCATATGGGAGAGCTGAGCTCGGGGATAAAATATGCCCCGCAATACATTGAGGGCAGGCTCAGGTTCAGCCCGTACATAAAGGATGCAATGGTCATCGGCGGCAAGGATAAGGACTTCGTCTCGGCCATAGTCAACATAGATTTCACCATGGTCGGCAAGTGGGCGGAGCGCAACCGCATCCCATATACCACCTTTGTTGACCTGTCTCAGAAGAAAGAGGTTGCCGACCTGGTGGCGAAGGACCTGCTGCGGGTGAACGGCTACCTGCCGGAACAGGCCAGGGTGAAGAAATTCGTCCTGCTGCACAAGGAGTTCGACCCTGATGAGGCCGAGCTTACCCGCACCAGGAAGCTTCGCAGGGAGTTCGTGGAGAAACGCTATAAAGACCTGATTGATGCCCTGTATGGGGATGGCGACCAGGTGGACGTAAAAGCCCAGGTGACCTATAGAGATGGCAGGGCAGGAGTGGTTAGCACTGGCATCAAGGTCAGGAGCATTTAGAAGGGGGTATGTAGATAAGTGGCTGAGTTGCTACAGTTCCTGATTACGGGCATATCGGTGGGCATGGTATATGCCCTGATTGCCCTCGGCTTCGTGCTGATATGGAAAGCGAGCAGCGTAGCCAATCTGGCGCTGGGCCAGATAGTGCTGCTATCATCATGGTTCACCTACAGTATGCTGGTGCAGGCCAAATTACCTATCTGGCTGGCGTTCTCTCTGGTCATCCTCTTCGCCCTGCTGCTCGGCTGGATGATTGAACGGTTCGCCCTGCGCCCCCTCATCGCCCAGCCAATCCTAGCCCTGATAACGGTGACGCTGGGGATAGGCTACTTTATTGAAGGGCTGGTGAATTTCATCTGGCCCTGGAGCGTAGATGCGCTGCCCAGGCTATTCCCCATAGAAGCCATCCACATCGGCCCGGCGGTGGTCTCCCAGGAATACGTCTGGGTGGTGGGCATATGCCTGGTCGTTTTCGCCCTGCTGACACTGTTTTTCCGCTATCACAAGCTGGGCATCGCCATGAGGGCCACGGCCGATGACCAGAAGGCGGTCCAGGCCTGCGGCATTCCGGTGACAGGCGTGTTCTCCCGCTCATGGATGTTTTCCTGCGTGGTAGCGGCAATCGGCGGCATCCTCATCTCCAGCATCGGCGGCATAACCTACGGCCTGGTTGAGACGGGGCTCAAAGCGTTTTCAGTGGTGATTCTCGGCGGACTGGACTCCTTCCTCGGGGCAATAGTGGCCGGCCCGCTGATAGGGCTCAGTGAGAGCCTGGGGGGTGGTTATCTCACCCCCATTATCAAGTGGGGAGGGGTGAGGGATATTATCCCGTTCATAATAATCATAATCGTCATGGTCATCAAGCCTTACGGGCTTTTTGGCGAAGAGCGCATAGAGAGGATATAGCTGGATGAGTTTACCCTGTGGGACGCGCAATTACACCTATGCTCAAGATATGGCCATCTTGCGCACCAAGACCCATTGGGGGCTGCTTATCGCCCTGCTGATTGTTGTCTTCGCCGCGCCGCTGTACCTCGGCAACTACTGGCTGGGGGTCGCCAACCTGATTGGCATCACGCTCATCGCCGCCATCGGGCTGAACATCCTGGTGGGATACTGCGGGCAATTATCCATCGGGCACGCCGGCTTCATCGCCGTGGGCGCCTATACCGCCGCCATCCTCACCAACCGCTTTGAGCTTCCCTTCCTGGTGGGGCTAATCTCCGCCGGGCTAACCGCCGGATGCATCGGCCTTATCTTCGGCCTCCCCTCGGTGCGCGTCAAGGGCTTCTACCTGGCAATCACCACCATCGCCGCCCAGTTCATAATCATCTGGGTTATCAACCACTGGGGGCTCACCGGCGGCTTCACCGGCATTAAAGTCCCCTATGCTTCCATCGGCGGACTCGTCTTCAAGAGCGAGGCGAGCCAATTCTACCTGAACACGACAATCGCCGTTATCTGCGTCTTCCTCGCCACGAACCTGACCAGGACAAGGGCGGGCAGGGCTTTCATTGCCGTCAGAGATAACGACCTCGCTGCCGAGGTAATGGGGATTAACCTGCTGTACTACAAGCTGCTCGCCTTCTTCATCGGCTGCTTCCTGGCCGGAATCGCCGGGGCGCTGCTCGCCCACTGGATTGGCTCCCTGAATGCGGAACAGTTCAGCCTCAAGGAATCGATACTCTATATTGGCATGATAATCATCGGCGGGCTGGGCACCTCATTGGGCCCCATCCTCGGCGTGGTAATTATCCGCCTTCTCCAGCAGGTGCTGACGGTGATAGCAGCCCCTGCCCTGGAGAGGACCTTCTCCATGCTGCCTTCCGGCTTTGCCACCGGGGTAACGCCGATGTTATTCGGCCTGGCAATCATACTGTTCCTGATACTGGAGCCCAGGGGGCTCGCTCATCGCTGGACATTATTCAAGGCCGCTTACCGTCTATGGCCGTTTTCATATTAGCAAATGAAGGAGGGGATGACTAATGTAGCTCAGCAAAACCAGCATAGAAGCCAAATTAGATTAAAAGGAGAGTGTACGTGAAAAACAAAAAATTGATAACAATTGCCGTTGTATGCCTGGCGCTGATAGTGGCGACTCTGCCCTTCGTCAGCGCCTGCAGCTCCGGGGAAAAGACGCTGAAGGTGGGCATGATGACGCCATCAAGCGGGCCAGCCGCCGAGAAGGGCGCTCCCATGGGGGATGCCAACCTGGACGCGATTAAGTACATCAATGAAGAACTGGGTGGGGTCAGCGGCTACAAAATTGAACCGATATGGCTGGACAGCAAATATGATGCCGCCCAGGTGGTCACCAACGTAAAGAGGTTCATGGACGAGGGCGCTTTGCTGTTTACCACCGCCGCATCCAAAGAGATGACGGACGCCATGGAAATAGCCAACCGGGCCGAGTTTCCCGGCCTGACCTGCTTCAATGCCCCTGCTGTGCACCGGCCCCCGCAGCATATCTACGGACAGATGACGGACTACGGCGATGATTGGACTGCCTTTGCCGACTACTATCTGAAGAACATCTGGAAGGGCACTGGCAAGCCCAAGATGGCGCTGCACCTTCTCAACAACTCCACCGGCTACGGCGCGCGCGATGCCGCCAAGGCTGCCGCCGATAAGCTGGGCATTGAAATCGTTTCTGTTGATGAACATACCGCCACCACCACCTCCGAGATGGAATCCCTGACCCGAATCAAGGCGCTGAACCCTGATGTACTTTATATCTCCAGCACGCCAGCGCCTACCGCCGTAATCATCAAAAATGCCGTTGAACTGGGCATGTACCCGGGTATAACCATCGGCCTGGGGCATGCTGGCATCACCAAGGCGCTGGTGGATATTGCCGGGGCTGATGTCGTCAACGGGGTATATGGCGTGTTCCCCACGGTAAACTGGGGCGATAACGTCCCCGGCATGGCCAAGGTAGTTGAATACGCCCAGAAATACCACCCCAAGGACGTGGGCAACCTGGACTACATAACCTCGTGGGCGCAGAGCCTGATTGCCGCCGAGATTCTGCGGCTGACCCTGGAAAAGGTGAGCTACGATGTCCTGGCCAAGGGCGACGTAGAAGCCTGGCGCGCCATTGAGAAATACGGCATACAGCGATTGAACTACGATGTTCAGGGGCTGCACGGCCCGGCCATTTATACCCCTGGCGACAACCGCCTGGCCAAGTCGCTGCGCGTCTTCCAGGTACAGAGTGGCCAGATTACCCCTGTCACTGACTGGATTGAAGCTCCCGTAATTAAATACGAAGAGTTTGACTGGTTCGGCAAATAAGCAGCCGGCCCGATTGGGCGCAAAAAAGAAAGTTTAGGGGCGGGATATGCTCAAACTAAATAGCATTGAGGTTACCTACCTCAATGTTATCAGGGTGTTGCATGGCGTCTCCCTCAACGTGGAGAGTGGCGCGATTATTGCCCTGCTGGGGGCGAATGGTGCCGGCAAAAGCACCACCCTCAAGGCAATATCAGGGCTGCTGCACATTGAGGAGGGAGAGGTAACCGACGGCAGCATTGAGTGGGACGGCGAAAGGATAGATAAGAAAAGCGCCGAGGAGATAGGCAAACTGGGCATCATCCAGGCGCTGGAGGGGCGCCGGGTCTTCGGGCACCTCACCGCCGAGGAGAACCTGATGGTCGGCGCCTACCACCGCCGCGACCGCCATGCCGTCAAGCAGGACCTGGAGATGGTCTACGACTACTTTCACCGGCTAAAGGAGCTGCGACGTAACACCGCCGGCTACCTCTCTGGAGGCGAACAGCAGATGCTGGTCATAGGCCGCGCCATGATGGCTACACCCAGGCTGATGATGCTTGACGAGCCTTCGCTGGGCCTGGCCCCGCTGCTGGTCGAGGAGATATACGACATCATCAAGCGCTTCAACACCGAGCACAAGACATCAGTGCTGCTCGTGGAGCAGAACGTAAGAATCGCCCTGAGCATCGCCGATTACGGCTACGTCATGGAAAACGGGCGGATAGTCCTTGATGGCAGCGCCGATTTCCTCAAGAATAACGAGGATGTCAAGGAGTTCTACATGGGCTTATCCGCCCTCGGCACCAAGAAGAGCTACCGCGAGGTAAAGCACTACAAGAGGCGAAAGAGATGGCTGTAAAAGGCGAGCAAGATAAATACTTCGATGAGTTGGAGACGATGTCGGTGGAGGCAAGGCACGCCTACCTCAACCGGCGCCTGGCCGAGACCGCAGCCAATGCTTACCGCCATGCCCCTGCCATCAAAGATATGTTTGATAAGGCAGGGGTCAAGCCCGACCAGATACGCACCATGGCAGACCTGGAGAGGCTGCCCGTCACCAGGAAGACCGACCTCATAGAGATGCAGAAGGTGAAGCCGCCCTACGGCGGCTTCCTCGCCATCCCTCCTGAAGATGTGGAACGCGTGTTCCTCTCGCCCGGGCCGGTCTACGAGCCGATACAACATTCCGGCATAAAGTGGTTCGCCAAGGCATTCTGGGCGGCCGGGTTCAGAAAGGGAGACCTGGTGGTGAACACCTTCACCTACCACCTGTCTCCTGCCGGCATCCTCTTTCACGAAGCGATAAGGGACTGCGGGGCGACGGCGGTGCCCATGGGGACGGGCAACACCGAGATTCTGATTAAGACCATGCACGACCTTAAGGCGAGCGGCTTCGTGGGCACGCCCACATTTCTGATGTCCGTCATCAAGCGGGCCGAGGAGATGGGCTACGACCTCCGCAGAGACTTTGCCCTGCGCCGTGCCTGGTTCACCGGCGAGATGCTGCCTCCATCGTTGAGAAAGGCCTTTGAAGAAGATTATGGCATAGACACCTATCAGGCTTACGCCGTCACCGAGCCGGGCGGCGCCATAGCCTACGAATGCCGGGAGAAATCGGGCATGCACATCATGGACGACTATGTGCTGGAGATAGTCGACCATGAGACGGGGAAACAGCTCGGCCCCGGGGAAATTGGCGAGATAGTGGTGACCCCCATACACAACAATACGTGGGGGCTTATCCGCTTCGGCACCGGCGATATGTCCTCGTACACCACCAAGCCCTGCCCCTGCGGGCGCACCGCCCATAAGCTCACCGGCATCGTGGGCCGCACCAGCGACGCCGTCAAAGTGAGGGGCATGTTCGTAGTAGCCAGGCAGGCCGAGCAGGCAATACTGAGCTTCGCTCAAATCTCCAGATTCCAGTTAATGATAGGACGCAGGCAGCACCGCGACGAGATGACGCTTAAAGTGGAGCTCAAGGGCGAAGGAATTAACAGGGAAACGCTGGTCGATGCACTGAACAAAAAATTCCATGACGTGTGCCGCATCAAGATAGATAAGATTGATTTCGTTGGGAAAGGGAGCATCCCGGAAGAGCATAAAACGATAGTGGACGAAAGGGTCTGGGAATAAGCAGCTTTAGCGCTTTTCCTCTCCTAAATAGGCGGCGATTACCTCCGGGTTTGTCCTGATTTCGCCAGGGGTGCCTTCGGCAATCTTGCGCCCGAAGTCGAGCACCACTATCCTGTCGGCGATGTCCATGACCACCCCCATGTCATGCTCAACCAGGATTATGCAACTTACGCCTTCCCTCAACACCGGCGTCTTCGGGTAGGTGGCACCCTGCCCCTCAAAGATATCGATGATGAAACGGGCGATGTCTTCTTTCTCCTCAAGGTTCATCCCCGCCATCGGCTCGTCAAGGAGAAGGACTTTAGGCTCAAGTGCCAGCGCCCTGCCCAGTTCCACACGCTTGCGCATGCCATAGGGAAGAACTCCCACCACCTTCTTCCTTATCGGCTCAATCTCCAAGAAGTCAATTATGTCCTCCACGGTTTCGCGGTGCTCTATCTCCTCTTTATGCGCCCAGCCGAAATACAGGGCGCTGCTGAGCACATTCTGCTTCATAAGGACATGCCTGGCCGCCATGATATTGTCCAGGGTGCTCAGGCCGGTATACAGTTCTATGTTCTGGAAGGTCCGCGCCAGGCCGAGCTTGGCCGCCTTATCCGGCCGGATGCGGGTGATTCTCCTGCCCTCAAAATATATCTCGCCCTTCTGCGGCTTATAGAACCCGTTAATGCAGTTCAGCAGGCAGGTCTTGCCCGCCCCGTTCGGCCCGATGATGGCCAGAACCTCGTTGCTCCTTACCTCCAGGCTGACATCATTGAGGGCATTCACACCGCCAAAGGAGAGGGAAAGGTTCTCCACCCTTATCTTTACGTTATCACCGCTAATCACTGGTCGCTTTTCTCCTCCGCTGAGCCGGCGACTTCGCCTTCCTCGGCGAACAGCTTGTCCCTGTACTGTATGCCCCGCTGACATTGTGGCCCCTCACATTCCAGCTTATGACCCAGCCTCTCTCTCTTCCTCTCCATCATCCTGGCCGTATCCCTGTCCGGCCTGCCATACCTCTCCTGGCTGATGCATTTCACCGAGCCGTCTTTAAAGACCATCAGCGTCACTTCGTCGTCCACCGCATCGCAATAAATGGTTGTTGCCGTTACCTGCCAGTTCACCATGCTTGCATACTCTTAATCTTCATTCGGAGACTGCCACTTCATATTAACATCGGGCACAGCCGAGTTCAACCCGGGCGGGCTTCGCTCATTTCCTTTTGCCCTTATGCCCTCTCGAGTCTTGCCTGTCCGCAACCGACTTAAGCCGTTTTATAAATCTGCCCGACTTATAACGGTTCTGGTTAACAAATCCCCTTGTCCTGTTCATGACACCTGCCTGATATCCGACCCTATTATACCATCTGGGGACGGCCATGGGGGAATCATCTACGATATCCATCGCAGCTATCCTCCGGCCTTCTTCATGGGGGTGAGGAGCATGCTGGCGGCAGCCTGGCTGATAACACTGGTCAGGCGAAAGGCGGGTTGTTAAGAGGCGAACATCCTGGCGGCAAACTCGGCCACGCGCATAACCAGCCCAGGAATGATGCCGAGCAGCAGCACGCCGAGGCAGGATAGGGACAAAGCCAGCCTCAACGCTCCAGACGAGGGCACTTTCTCATCGGAGGCCGGCTCGCCAAACCACATTACCTTAACCACGCGCAGATAGTAGTAGGC
>CAYWUK010000009.1:0-17556 GCA_964461475.1 uncultured Dehalococcoidaceae bacterium | reverse complement strand
GTGGCATGTTCCCTGAGCTGCGACGGCAGTCGGCGGAAGGCCTGGCTGCGCTGGACTTTCCCGGCTACGCCATCGGCGGCCTGAGCGTGGGCGAGCCCAAGAAAACGACCTTTGAGATGGTCGCTGAGACGGTGGCTTTTCTGCCCGAGGGCAAGCCGCGGTACCTCATGGGGGTTGGCTCGCCGGAGGATTTGGTTGAAGGTGTGGCAAATGGCATAGATATGTTTGATTGCGCCCTGCCCACCCGCGTCGCCAGGAACGGCGCCCTGTTCACCTGGCAGGGGCGGCGCAATATCCTCAACGCCTCTTTCAGGCGTATGGCGCAGCCCATCGTCCCCGACTGCGGCTGTTATACCTGCCGGCATTTCAGCGCGGCCTATCTGCACCACCTGTTCAAGTGCGAGGAGCTACTCGCTTACCGCCTGGCCACCATCCATAACCTTTATTTCATCAACAGTCTGATGGACCGGTTAAGAGAGTCAATTATGGATGGCACTTTCGGCGATTTCCGGGACGGTTTCCTGGCGAGCTATCGTCCTACCGATGAGGAGGCGCGCTTCAGACAGAAACAGAAGTGGTTGGGGTCAAAGAACAGGGGCGATTAGCTGACCTGCTATATGCAGGTGCCCAGGTTGCGCAGGCGCTGCCCGATGAGCCTGGCCTCGGCGATGATGCTTTCAATTATTTCCTTGGCGCTGGGGATATCGTTTATCAGCCCCACCGCCTGCCCGCAGTAGATGATAGAATCGTCGGTTTCGCCGCTTTCATAGCTCCTTTTCCCGCGCAGCCCATCTAACAGGGGCAGCAGCTCACTCAGGGTTGCCCCTCTTTTTTCCATGTCCAGCACCTTCGCCGAGAAGTCGGTCTTTATCACCCTGGCCGCCATGCCTATGGAGCGCTCAATCATGATGGTATCCTTTTCCTGCGTCCGTAACAGCAGTTCCTTGAAGTTCGGGTGCATGGGGCACTCCTTACAGGCCATGAAGCGGGTGGCCATGAGCACCGCTTCGGCGCCAAGCGCCAGGGCAGCCACCAGCCCCCGGCCGTCGCAGAAGCCGCCGCCGGCGATTATCGGGATTTTCAAAGAATCAACAGCCTTGGGGACAAGCACCAGGGAGCCGACATCCTCCATGCCGGGGTGGCCGCCGGCCTCAAAGCCGATGATAGTTACAGCATCCGCGCCGATGTGCTCTGCGGCCTTGGCGTCCTTTATCCGGGCTATCTTGTGCATGGTCTTAACACCGGCGGATTTGAGCCATTCCATATACGGCTCCGGGCTGCGCCCGGATGTCTCGATGATTTTGACGCCTTCTTCAAGGGCGGCTTTTATATATTCCTCCCAGACTATGGGGCGTCTGGTGGGGAGCAGGGTGATGTTCACGGCGAAGGGCTTTTCGGTGAGGCTTTTCATCTTGCGGATTTCCTGCCTCAGCTCGTCGGCGCTTTCAAAGCTGCCGCCGCTGATGATGCCCAGTCCTCCGGCGTTGGAGACGGCCGCGGCCAGCTCCGCCCGCGAAAGCCACTGCATCGCCCCCTGGATTACGGGGTATTCTATCCCGAGCAGCTCGGTGATGCGCGTTTTAAACATGCCTCTCATCCGCCCTCAAAAAGCAGGACTATATCGAGCTCGTCCCCGTCCTTCACCGGCCTGGCCAGCTCCTCGGGATAGGAGCTCTCTTTGTTGACATAAACATCAAAGAACTGCTTCAGCCTGCCTTCTTTATCGAAGAGGAACTCCCTGAGTTGTGGGAACTGGTTGACAAGGCCCTCCAGGCATTGGCCGACGTTGCTGCCGCTGACCTCAACCATCTGCCGGTCATTGGCATACTGGCGCAGGATGGCAGGGATGTTGAGCTTAATGCTCAATTTTACTCCTTTATCGTTAGATGTCCGCAGTGCTCACATTTAGGGTCCCTGCTGACTTTGAACTCGGTGAACTTCATCTCCAGCGCATCATAGGATAATAATACATTGGTCAGCAGCCTGCCCATGCCCACTATGTGCTTTATCGCCTCCGTGGCCTGGATGCAGCCGATGACGGCAGGGGTTACGCCAATCACCGGGAATTTTTCTTTCCGGGGCACGGCGCCGTGATAAACGCAGTTCAAACACGCTGTCTTGCCCGGGATTACGGTCATAGCCCTTCCCTCAAAACCATATACCGCCCCGTGGAGAAATGGGATATTATTTTCAATGGCTGCTTTATTCAGCAAGTATCTGGTGGGCAGGTTGTCCAGCGCATCCACTATAAGGTCGGCGCCGGCTACAATTCGGGAGACGTTGTCTTCATCCAGCGTCTCCGGGATGGCTTCTATGCTGACGTTCGGGTTCAGCCTTTTGAGCTTTTCCCCGGCTGAATCAATCTTGCTCATGCCTATATTTCCCGTCCAGTGCAGGACCTGCCTGTTCAGGTTGCTGAGCTCTACCCTGTCGTGGTCAACAAGCGCTATCGTGCCCACCCCGGCCGCAGCCAGGTAAATGGCAACGGGTGAACCCAGCCCTCCGCTGCCCACGATTAGCACCCTTGCCCTTTTGAGCTTTTCTTGTCCCTCCTCCCCGAACCCCTTCATCATTATCTGCCGTTCGTATCTCTGCAATTCATCTGGCGTGAGCATGGGCTACCTCACTTCTTTGCCTATCCATTTCAGGTAATCCGGGTTGCCCTTGATGATGGGCAGGGCGATTATTTCAGGGACATCGTAGTTGTGCATTTCTTTGACCATGTCTATGATTTCGGGGATTAGCGCCGCTTTGGTCTTGACGATGAGCAGGCTTTCCTGGGCCGATTCCAGCTTGTCCTGCCACCAGAAGAGCGAATTGACCCCCGGTATTATATTCACGCAGGCCGCTTTCCTCTGATTGATGAGTGCCTCGGTTATCCTCTGCGCTTCAGCGGCGTCGGCTGCGGTGATGAGGAGCGCTGCATAAACAGGTTCTTCCATGTGCTTAAGTCTTTCGCTATGCGACTGCCAGCATCCTGTCCACGGCTGCCTTTGCCTTTAGGCGAACCGCCTCGGGTACCTCCACCCTGGGCGCCATTTCCTCCAGGGACCACAGCACCTTCTCCAGGTTGATTAATTTCATATTGGGGCAGATGGCCCGCTTCGAGGCCGGGATGAATTTTTTGCCCGGGTTTTCCTTCTTCAGGCGGTGTATGATTCCTGTCTCCGTCCCCACAATCATCTCGCTGACGTCTTCCCTCCTGGCGTATCTTATCATCCCGCCGGTGCTGAGCACCTCGTCAGCCACGGCTATAACGTCGGGTCGGCATTCTGGATGGACGACAGCCCTGGCTTTCGGGTATTCCTTTTTCAACTTAATTATGTCCCCGGCCATTATCCTGACGTGGGTGGGGCAGAAGCCTGGCCACAATGCCATCTCCTTGCCAGTCCTGGTGGATACATAATGCCCCAGGTACTGGTCTGGTATGAAAAGTATCTCCTTGTCGCCCAGGCTCTGCACAATCTTTATGGCGTTGGCCGAGGTGCAGCAGATATCCGATTCCGCCTTGACCTCGGCGCTGGTGTTAACGTAGCAGACTACGGTAGCCCCCGGCAGTTCCTCCTTTTTCTGTCTGAGCTGTTCGGCGGTAATCATGTTGGCCATGGGGCAGCCGGCGTGCTCGTCCGGGAGCAGGACGGTCATATTCGGGCAGATTATGGCGGCGGTCTCTGCCATGAAGTGCACACCGCAGAATACGATGACTTCGGCGTTGGTCTCGGCGGCCTTTCGGCTCAGCTCAAGGGAATCGCCGACGAAGTCGGCTATGTCCTGCACCTCGCCCACCTGGTAGTTGTGTGCCAGGATGACGGCGTTCCTCTCCTTCTTGAGCTTGAGGATTCTTTCCTCCAGCGTCAGGCCCTCGGCGGTGGTTATGGCCTTAGCTGTTTTCATCAGTCCTCACCTCGTCTCCCGGCTTTATAGTGCCGCCCTTAATCACCCTGGCGAACACGCCTTCCACCGGCATGATGCAATAGCCCACCTGCTTGCGGATGGCGCAGGCGGCGTGGCATTCTTTGCCTATCTGGCTGATTTCCAGGGCAACCTCACCGCCGATGGATACCCTGGTGCCAACGGGCAGGCTCATCAGGTCTATTCCTTCCGTGGTTATGTTCTCCGCGAAGTCGCCCGGCTTCAGGTCAATCCCTTTGCCCTGCATCTTGTTGATGCTTTCAATCGCCAGCAGGCTTACCTGCCGGGCAATCTTGCATTCAGCGTGGGCATCGCCAACCATGCCGTAGTCCTCTTTGAACAGGCCCTCGGCGACGGCTTCTTTCCTGACGCCTTTCTTTTCGCTCTTGCAAACGGCAACCACTACGGACATTTTATCTCCCTGCTTTCTCTATTATACCGCCGCCCACGATGAAATCGCCATCGTAGAAGACGATTGCCTGGCCAGGCGATATCGCCAGCTGCGGTTCCTTGAACTTTACATAGACTTCGTCATCGCCCAGCGGCCTTACTTCTGCTTCGGCCTCCTGGCGGCGATATCTTATCTTGGCCTTCGTCGCCATGGGTTGCTCCGGTTTATCCCTGGATATCCAGTTGAGATTGGAGGCGATAAGCTCATCGCCGTATGCTGCAATTCTATCGCCCACCACTATGGCATTGCTTTCGGGCTCAATGGCGATTACGTATGATGGCTCTTTGCTGGCTATGCCCAGCCCTTTGCGCTGGCCGACGGTGTAGTGCAGGATTCCCCGGTGCTGCCCTATGATATTTCCCCGCCTGTCCCGTATCGGCCCGGGACTGGCCGCCTGGGGAATATAGGCCTCGGCAAAACTGGCATAGTCGTCATCGGGCACGAAGCAAATCTCCTGGCTTTCCCTCTTGGCTGCCACGGGAAGCCCCTTCTCGCGGGCTATCTCCCTCACCCTGTCTTTGCTGAAATGGCCTATGGGGAACAGCGACCGGCTTATTTGCTCCTGCGTCAGCGTGTAGAGGAAATAGGACTGGTCTTTTTGCGGGTCAACGCCTTTTTTGAGGAGGCATCTGTTTTTCGCTTCGTCCATTTCTATCCTGGCATGGTGTCCGGTGGCGATGAAATCGGCGCCTAGTTCTTTGGCCCTGTGCAGCAGGGCATCGAACTTGATGTGCTGGTTGCACCTGATGCACGGGTTTGGCGTCCTGCCCAGGCTGTATTCCCGGCAGAAATCGGCGATGACCTTTTCCGCAAATATATCTCTGAAATTCATTACATAGTGCGGTATGCCCAGCTTATAGGCTACCCTTCGGGCGTCCTCTATTGCGTCCAGGCCGCAGCAGGCGCCGGAGCCGTTGCCGTTGCGGGGCCAGATTTGCATGGTCGCCCCTATCACCTGATAGCCTTCTTCCTTGAGCAGGGCCGCGGCCACGGACGAATCTACGCCGCCGCTCATCGCCACTAATGCCTTCACTTCGCTATTTCTTTCCTCTTGCTCTTTGCCGGTAGCGCCGCGCTATTTCTATGGCTATGCCGGCCACTTCAATTGCATCCTTCCCCAGCGCTACGTACAGTGGCTCCTTCCCCCAGCCATCCCCTTCGAAAAAAAGCTTGGGGACGCCGCCGCTGCTTTCCACCAGTTGCTTAATCTTCCAGGGCATTGAAGCGCCGTCCCGCTCAATCACCTCGGAGGGTTCCCTGGTGCGGTCTATCCAGCCGAAGAGCAAGCCTCGTTCGGAGCAGTACGCCTGCACCACCTCCTGCAACGGGGCATCATATTTGAAGTTTATGCCGGCATTTATTGAGGGGTCGTATTTGCGCACCTCAATGATAAGCCGCGCCATGTGGTCGGATGCCCCCCATCGCGGCAGGCCCGATGCATGGGGAAGGCCACCCACCACGGTTATTCTGCCATCTATGGCTGCCACCTCGTCCGCTGCCTTCGCTCCAGGCAGGGCGTATGCCAGGTTAACCCTCACCTCCGGCATGAGGGAGGAAAACTCGGGGCAATTATGCAGCAATGCCACCGCTTCCACGAGGTTGCCCAGCAGCATTTCGTCTTCTTTTTTCATCTTAAATTGTTCATCCCTCCAGGGTGCTGAAATAAGCTGCCCAGAACGGGTCAACGCTGACCGGCGCCAGGTCCTCCCTTTTCCCGTTCCTGCGCACGATGGTCCTGTCTTTCTGTGTTATTTCGCCTACATCCCAGGCGGCGATGCCATTCCGCTTTAAGTCGCCGATTATTTTGGCGGCATTGCCCGGAGAGGCCGTCAGCACCAGAGTCCCTTCGCTTATTGAGGTCAGGGGGTCTATGGCGAAGTAGCGGCAGACGGCGTCAATCTCCTCGGGGATGATAATCTTCTCTTCAAAGAGTGTTACCCCGCATTCGGAAGCCTCGGCAATCTCATAAACGCCATTGAGCAGCCCTCCCTCGGTAGCGTCGTGCATGGCATGGGCATAAGGTGCTGCGACGAGGGCATCCTTGACCACGGTCATCTCAAGGAAATAGCCCTTGGCCTTTTCCACGATTTCTTTATCCAGTTTCTTTTTTAGCGCATCCTCCGCCTGACAGGCGAGGATGCCGGCGGCCTCTATGGCTGGCCCCTTGGTTATGATGACGCGGTCGCCGACGCGGGCGTTTGATGCCGGGGTTAGCTCGTCTTTTGCCCCCAGGCCGATAACTGTGCATCCGCCGTTAAGTGGGTAGGCTATGCCCGGGTAGACGCCGGTGTGCCCGCCGACTATGGCTATGCCCAGCTTCTGGCATTCCTCATGGACCTCTTTCCAGATTCCTTCAAGCACCTGGTCTTGGGTTCCCGGCGGCAGCATCAGGCAGATGGTCATGTACCTCGGCTTAACTCCCAGCACGGCGACATCGCTGGCGCAGATGTGCACGATAGCCCAGCCGAAGTGCGGCATCAGCACCGGCATGCCGAAGGTGGGGTCTTCGGCGATGACCATTACTTTATCGTCCAGTAGTTCAATGACGGCGGCGTCAACGCCATGCCTGGGGCCAACCAGTACTGTACTGTCCGGGCTGCCCAGGTGGGGGAAGATGATTTTATCAAATGTTGCTTTATCTACTTTACCTATCTGTGGTAGCATGCTCTTTCTCCTCCTAACTTTCCATGCTGTCTATGTTCATCAGGTCAACCCTTACGCCCTTGCTGGTCGCCCAGGCGATGCCTTGCTCGATATCTTCCTTCCTGCCTTCCATCTCCAGCATCACCCAGCCCTTATCATCAGATAAATCGGCGCGGCGAATATTGGTTATCACGTTAAACTGCTGGCTGAGGGTATAGATGACAGGTTCTTTGATAGCTTCTTGGGAAAAGGTAAACGTTGCCTTCTGTTTGACCATCTCTGTCCTCCGCCTTATATCGCTATTGCCAGTGTGGTTTTAGATACCCCCTCCCTGGCTGAACTCGCGCTCAATCTTTTTTCGCTTCTGCCTGAGCTCATCAGCGGGGGACATGATGCCGCTCAGGTCTTCCAGCTTCTTCAGGCGCTCTTCCAGTTTGTTTTGTTCCTTTAAGACCATCCTTATGGCTTCTGCCACCGGGTCCGGCAATTTGCCGTGTTCCAGGTCCATAATGGGCTTGTGGCGGTCGGCGACCACCCTGCCCGGTATGCCCACCACAGTTGCTCCTGGCGGCACAGACTTTACCACTACAGAGCCCGAGCCAATCCTGGCACCATCGCCGATGGTGATGGGGCCGAGGGCTATGGCATTGCTTCCCATCTCCACGTTGTTGCCAATGGTGGGGTGGCGCTTCGCTTTGACCATGCTCGTTCCGCCCAGCACCACGCCCTGGTAAATGAGAACATCGTCCCCAATCTCGGAGGTCTCACCGATGACCACTCCGGAGCCGTGGTCGATGAAGAACCTGCGGCCGATTTTAGCCCCCGGGTGAATTTCTACGCCGGTGATGAAGCGGTTTATCTCGGATACGATGCGCGCCGCCAGCCAGAGCCTGTGTTTCCACAGGAAGTGCGCCAGTCGGTGGCCCCATAAGGCATGCAGTCCCGGGTAGCACAGAATAACCTCAAGACTGCTCCTCGCCGCCGGGTCTTTCCTGAAGACTGTCTGAATGTCTTCTTTAAGGGACTTAAACACCGCCTTCACCTTTCCCTGTTTTGCTTTTAAAAGCGGGGGTTAAGAAACTATTATACTTTATATTATAACTCTTTTCCATAAGTTGAGCAGGCTTGGGCCGATTAGTGCATGTGGTAAGAATGGTGCGGGCTTTGAAAGTAACCGCAATCAGTGTAAAATAGTTGTCATGGAAATCGAGTTCCGCCGTCTTCCCAGCGTGGACAGAGTCCTTTCCGACGAGCGCATCAGGCAGCTTGAGAGAGAGTTTCCTCGTTCTTTGCTGACGAGCCTGGTGAGGCAGCAGCTTGAGCGCGAGCGCTTTGCCATCGCCGCTGGCAATCCGCCCCTTACTATTGATGAGATAGTGCAGTCCGTCTGTGTTCAGGCGGAAGCCCTGGAGAAGCCCAGCCTGCGCCCGGTGATTAATGCTACCGGCGTGATACTCCATACCAACCTGGGGCGTGCCCCCATCAGCGCGGAATCGCGGGCGGCTATGGATTTGGTCAGCAAGGGCTACTCCAACCTGGAGTTCGACCTTGACACGGGTACCAGGGGCTCGCGGCATGTGCATGCCGAGTCGCTCCTCTGCCAGCTGAGCGGGGCGGAGGCGGCGCTGGTGGTGAATAACAATGCCGCGGCGGTGCTGCTGGTCCTTACTGCCCTGGCGAAGAGGAAAGAGGTAATCGTATCCCGTGGCCAGGCCATAGAGATTGGCGGCGGGTTCCGCATCCCCGATGTTATGCGCCAGAGCGGGGCGAAGTTGATTGAGGTAGGGACCACCAACTGCACCTATGCCGCCGATTATGAGCGGGCGATTACGGAGCGGACTGCCGGACTTATGCGTATACATTACAGCAATTTCAAACTGCTGGGGTTCATCAATGAGGTCAACATTGCCGAGTTGACGGCCATCAGCAAACGGAGCGGCATCCCCGTCTGGGATGACTTGGGCAGCGGCTGCTTCCTGGATACCACCAGGTTCGGGCTTGACTCTGAGCCGATGGTTCAGCAGAGCGTTGCCCTCGGTGCTGAGCTAGCTTTCTTCTCCGGGGATAAGCTCGTAGGCGGGCCTCAGGCAGGAATCATCGTGGGCAAAAAGCAGAGCCTGGACAAGCTGAAGAGGCATCCCCTTGCACGGGCGATGCGGATTGATAAGACAAGGCTGGCTGGCCTGATAGCTACTTTAACCCACTACCTGAAGGGCGAGGCGGAAGTCGAAATTCCTGTGTGGCGCATGATTTCAACGCCGCTTAAGGAGATAAACCGCCGTGCCGTGCTGTGGGCCGAGGCTTTGGGCGACATGGCGCAGGCGGTGCCCGGCGAGACCATGGTGGGCGGTGGTAGCCTGCCCGGAGGGACGCTTCCCACCAAGCTGGTTGCTATTGGGGTGGGGGGTAAAAAGGGGCAGAAAGTAGCTCAGGCGCTGAGCGGCAAGCTGCGCTGTCAGGAGACGCCGCTTATAGGACGTATCAGCAGCGATGTCCTGCTTCTGGACCCGCGCTCGGTGCTGCCGGAAGAAGATGAGATTGTCCTTCAACTGCTGCGGGGCATCGCTTCTACCTAGAACGCGGCAATTCCATATAGTAAAGGTCAATTAGCGCAAACGAGGTTTATATGTTCGTATTGGGCACCGCTGGCCACATAGACCATGGCAAATCAGTGCTGGTGCGGGCGCTTACCGGCATAGACCCTGACCGCCTCAAGGAGGAAAAGGAGCGGGGCATGACCATTGACCTCGGCTTTGCCTGGCTCAAGCTGCCCAGCGGCCGTGAGGTGGGGATGGTGGACGTGCCCGGCCATGAGCGCTTCATCAAAAATATGCTGGCGGGGGTGGGCGGCATTGACCTCGCCCTGCTTATCATCGCCGCCAATGAAGGGGTGATGCCTCAGACCAGGGAGCACCTGGCCATCCTTGACCTGCTAAATGTGGAAAACGGGATTGTGGTCATCACTAAAAAAGACCTGGTTGATGCCGAACTGCTGAGCCTGGTCAGGATGGAGGCGGAGGAGCTGGTAAGCGGCAGCACGCTGGCGCAGGCCCCAATTGTGATGATTTCGGCGCTGACCGGGGAAGGCCTGGACGAGCTGGTGGCCACCATAGAGCGGCTCCTTGACCATGCCGAGCCACGCAAAGATATGGGGCGGCCCAGGCTCTCCATAGACCGTGTCTTTACCATAGCCGGCGCCGGCACAGTGGTAACCGGTACTTTGATCGATGGCTCATTGTCGGTGGGGCAGGAGGTGGAAATCATTCCGGCCGGCCTGAAATCGCGGGTAAGGGGATTACAGACGCACAAGACGCGTGAGAATACCATCGGTCCCGGCAGCAGGGTTGCGGTCAACCTGGTGGGGGTTGCCATAGCCCAGTTGCGACGGGGGGACGTAGTTACCAGGCCCGGCTGGCTGCTGCCAACAAAGCTGTTGACGGTGAAGCTCAGATTATTGCCTCATCTGCAACGTCCATTGCGGCATGGCACTGCCGTTAGCTTCCATACGGCGGCGTCGGAGACGATGGCCAAGGTCCGCCTGCTGGAGGGGGATGAGCTTGCTCCGGGCGGCACAGGCTGGGCGCAGTTGTCATTGCGAGAGGCTGTGGCCGTGGTTGACCGCGACCGTTATATTATACGCTCGCCCATGGAGACATTGGGCGGCGGCGAGATTGTTGATGCCCATGCCAGACGACTTCGCCGTCGCCGTGCCTCTGTCCTCGATGGCCTGAAGGCCAGGGATGAGGGCAGCGCCGAGGAGATTGCTATGTCGTCGCTGGAGGCGAAACAGCCTGTTGAGCTGGCGGCCTTTCTGGCGGGGGGCAACCTTCCGGGCAGCGAGGCGCAGTCTGTCATTGAATCCCTCATCCAGGATGGGAAGATAGTGAGAATCGGTGAGGGGGAACATTGCCTCCTCTTTACGGCCTCGGGCTGGAAACAGTTGACTGACAAAGCCAGAGGCATGCTTCAGGACTATCACCGGAAATTCCCCGTACGCATGGGCATGCCCAGGGCGGAACTGGGCAGCCGCCTGAAGCTGGGAGCATATGCTTCTCCGGCGCTGGCGAGGCTTGCCAGCGAGGGCGTTCTGCTGGAGGACGGCGCTGTCATCCGGCTTCCAAGCCATAGCGTTAAGCTTAACCAACCCCAGCAGGCCAGAATGGATGCTTTCCTGCGCTCTTTAGCAGAAAATCCCTATGCCCCACCCAGCGAGCTTATACCGGAGAATGACCTGCTCAACCTGCTTATTGAGCAGAACAGGGTGGTCAAGGTGAGCGATGGCGTGGTATTTTCCACCCCAGCCTATAATGAAATGACGGCGAAGGTCGTTTCATATATAAAGGAAAATGGCAAAGTTACTCTGGCGGAGGTCAGGGACCTGTTTAAGAACAGCCGCAAGTATGCCCAGCCCTTTCTGGAGCACCTTGACCAGGCCAAGATAACCCGCCGTGTCGGCGATGAGAGAGTCCTTTATTAATTTTAACAGCGCGCCATCGGCGTTAATTGCTATATCAGTCCTGATATTTTGGTAGTATAATATGCTTAACCTGCTTAGGGAGGTGCGTTATGTGGGCATGGTTCACCGCTAATAGCATCTGGATACTCATTACATCGGGCGTTGTGCTGGTAGTACTCCTTTTTTTCATGGATAAATCCCGGGATATTATCTCCAAGGCAATTCCAGAGAAGTGGCAGGAGAAGGCACATCAGGAAGCAACTGTGGCGTTCTGGGTTATTGAGGGAACAGCGCTGTTATTTATGATTGTCGCCTTCGTTGCAATCACCCTGTCGCGTGAGGGTGTCTATGGTTTGCTAACTACGGAGACTCTAACAAAGTGGTTTTTGGAGCATGGCTTCAGTATTCTTATCATGCTTGCGATGGGGATTATACTATGGGTTACCTTGAAGAGGTTTCTACCGCCGTTAATAACACGCGCCATGGCCAAGCCAAAGAGGGGGGAAAGCAAGGAGGGGATGAAGAAGAGGGCAGACACTCTCCTCTCTGTCTTCATGGGGATAGGCAAAATTACTATTATTCTACTGATTGCTTTCATGATTCTATCAGAGTTGAATGTACCCCTGGGCCCGATTCTGGCCGGCTTCGGCATCGCCGGCATAGCCGTTGGCTTCGGCGCGCAATACCTGATAAGGGACCTTATCGCCGGTGTTTTTATCATTATGGAGAACCAGTACCGTGTGGGAGATGTAGCCAGGGTGGCCGACATCGGTGGGCTGGTGGAGGAGGTGAATTTGCGGAAGACGGTGCTCCGCGACCTTGATGGCATTGTCCATCACATACCCAACGGCGAGATTAAGGTTGCCAGCAACTTTACCAGGCACTTTTCCAGGGTTAACCTGAACATCTCGGTAGCCTATGGCACCAACCTTGACTTCGCCATAGGCGTGATAAATCGCGTGTGCAAGGAGCTGGCCAAGGATGAGAATTGGGCGCCCATGATAAAGACCACGCCACAGGTGTTGAGGGTTGATAAATTGGGCGACTCCGGGATAGATATCAAGGTATTGGGCGATGTTAAGCCCATTACCCAGTGGGCGGTAATGGGAGAACTAAGGCTGCGCCTTAAAAAGGCATTTGATGCCGAGGGCATAGAGATACCCTGGCCACATACCAAGGTATACTTTGGCAATACACCGGGAGAATTTAAATAGTGGCCATCAGTAATCTATTTGTGCATGGGCAGTATTCCCTCACTGCCGTAAAGGAATAAAGGATAGAAGGAGGTTAGATATGTCTGTCTATCTCATGCTTACCACGCTTACCGATGAGGGCAGGAGGACAATCAGGGACAATCCCGAGAGGATTAAAGAGGTGGATAAAGAGGTAGAATTGATGGGCGTCAAGATAATAGCCCAGTATGCCCTGCTCGGCCCGTATGATTTCGTCAATATTGTTGAAGCGCCCAGCGACGAGGTCGCCGCCAAGCTGGCGATAAATCTTAGCGCCAGGGGGACCGTGCAGCCGCTTACCCTGCCCGCGATGACGGTGGACAACCTGATTGAGGTTCTCAAGAAGCCAAATTCAACTCAGTGGTAAATAATCGCCAGCGCATTGGCTCGTTCGGGGATTCACGTATAAGCAATGCCGGGCTATGGTTTTGCTCTGTCCAGCGGGAGGGTTCAGCGCGAAGGCTCTCCGCCATGCCCCCTCCGCAGGGGCCTATTGCTCTGGCTCGGCCGTCTTCTCAACATATCCCCAGGCCATAAAAGCCCATAACTTTTCATTCACCTGGCTCCAGGACATTCCGGTATATTTTTCAATTTCCTCCACCGTCCCGGCACCAATCTCAAACAGATAGTCAAGTATTTCGTAGCCTTCCATCTTGGCTTCATCGGAATTAGTGTCTATCTTTATCTTCCTGAATCTGGCCCTGCCTTCATTGGTTAGCGAATATCTATTCATCCGTTCGCATCCCTCTTGCCTGGCCTGGGGATTCCGGGCAAATTGTCAGGTAAATTCATTATAGCCCTGTCTTGGGGAAAGTCAATACTCGGGGTTGTGATGATGCTGGCCGAAGGAATATGTTGAGAGGTTGGCTCGTTCCCGATATCGTCTCAATGAGCCTGTTGTGCTATACTGATTGGAAATATTGTTGCGAGGTGAATATGCGCAAGAACCAGGCCAAAGAAAAAATCATGAATGGCGGCACCGCATATGGCGTCTTCTGCAACCTTTATTCCCCTGCCGTCGTTGAGCTGCTGGGTAAAATCGGGTTTGATTTTGTCCTCATCGATGCCGAGCATGGCTCCATGGGCGTTGAAAGCTGCGAAAACATGGTCAGGGCGGCGGAAAGCGTCGGCTTCCCTGCCTTTATCAGGGTGGCTATGAATATCCGCCAGAATATACTGCGATATCTTGATATCGGCGCGCTGGGCGTGCAGTTGCCCATGGTCAACAATCGAGCCGAGGCCGAGGCTGTGGTTGAGGCGGTGAAGTACCCGCCGCAGGGAAGAAGAGGGCTGGCTGCGGTGAGAGCGGCGGACTATGGCATTGGCACATCGCTGCAGGAATATACTGCCATGGCCAATGAGGAGTTGCTGGTGGTTGTCCAGATAGAGACTCTGCAAGCGGTGGAAAACCTCGACCAAATCCTCTCCGTGGAAGGCGTGGATATTTTCTTTATTGGCCCTGTGGACCTGTCTACATCTATGGGGCATACCGGGCAGGTAAACCATCCCGAGGTGCAGGAGATGATTGAAAAGCTGGCTGGCAGGATCCGCGCTGCTGGCAGGGCTGCTGGCACCACCGCCTATACCCCTGAGGCGCTGGCAAAAGCCCAGGAGAGAGGATTCCAGTACATAACACACGGCATCACGGCTATGGTGACGAAATCAGGGCTGGACTATCTGACGCTGGCAAAAGGGAACGTAAAACATTAGGCCGCAAAAGTTAACGTATCACTGCACGGGCAGGGGGCTGTCCTAGAGATAAGCCCCTTTTTATGTCTCTGATTGTTATTATGGCAGCCTGACTTGCCGTCCCAGAGTTAAATTTGCGTACGGTGGTTAAACACATTCGGCATTAAATTTTATAAAACCTTTGTGAAAAATCAATGAATTCTTTATAAATTTTATGATGCTCTTTACAGGCGGGTGTTAATCTCTAAATGGCATCATAATATCGGCGATTCGGAGGAGGAACCTGCATGGCAATAGAGGATTTGGTCATTGATTTTCCCTGCCCTGAGTGTGGTCAGAAATTCGAGGTCGGCCTGTATCAGCTGCTGCTTGAATGGGGCGCAATCATCTGCCCGCGATGTTCCGCAACGAATATCAAGGACTTCTCCGATGAACTCAGGCTCGGACTAAAGAGTTTGCGCAAGGCGCTGCAAAGCTTTCAGACTTAGTAAAGGTCGCCGCGCGATTCTTTTTGATTGCAATCTCGGCACAATGCGGCGTCAATAGTGCCAGCCAATAGCACCGCAAAATATGGGACTGTGCGGTCAACTCGCCTTCGCCGTTAAATCGGGCGAAGCCCCCAGCAAAAATAGATACAGTCATCCATGAATTCTTGAATCATAATTATATACCCTTAAGCTGGGAGGGTATATACATGACGAGAATAATGGACTTGCTCTGGTTTCTCCGCGGGCTAGTTGACATAATGGCCTACTGCCTGTGCTGGGGCAGATGATTCTGTTATGTTTTCTTGCTGATTGCCGCAGGGGAATAATCGGGCGACTTTATAAATTCCTGAAGAGCGTGACAAACATCACAGACAAGTAGCTGATTCAGGTGCTATAATTTATCTAAAATAGTGATGGAGGTATGTTCCCATGGGCTGAGGGCCGATTGATTGGAGTCTCGTCAGAGAACTCGAGAGGATTGCCAAGGAAAGGGCCGAAGAGGAAAAGAAGCGCCAAGAAACTGAGAAGGGCTCTGAGAGCCAGAGTAAAGAAACGGGCGCCTAATTAAAAATATTTATATTGATGTAGTGGGGGATGGTTTAGCAAGGTCAGCTTTCCAAATCGCCAGCTAAGTCCCAATCCTCCACTATTTTATTGTATTCCAGGCCGAATTGTTCATGTGCCAGATCACCTTCAGCTACCAAGCTATTCGCATTGTCCTGATATTTTGTATTAGAAGTCTGGTAGTAAGACAAAAAGGACGCGGCGGCTTGGCGCGTTTTATCCAGGTATAATAACAGCAGCTGCTGCGCCGTGCTGCATGCATCGGGAGTCTTCAGGCTGGCCGTCGCTACATACAGCGAATCATACCTCTTCTGGTATGCGCTTGTTTGATTTACCATATTTTGTTTTGCTTCCGCGGTAGGTGCTGTAGCCGCATAGCTCGCCTGCAAATCCTTCCACCAGCTACTTAGTTGTGCATCATTTTCCATTATGCCGCTGACTATGCGCGCCCAATATAATATATCCTGCCTCTGGTTCTCATGGGTTGCTTTTTCTACCTGCTGTTGATACTGTTGCAGCTCCTGTTGGTATTGTTGTTCTGCCTTTTGCGAGACGCCGCAGGATAGCAAAGGAGTGGTCAGCACTATCAGGGCTATGATTGAGATTATCTTTTTCATTTTTACCTCCCTAACTACTCTTCGGCGAGGCCTGGCGTTGCGGTATGGGTTTGCCGTCATAGAATATGAAGTTTAAAGAGTAAAGTCAATCTCCCACTATTTTACCACGCTTCGCTAAAACTTCAAACTATCGCCCGGCTCAGTGGTTTTACTCGCGCCTGTGGCCTTATCTGGCAAGGGCTGCGCCGGAAATTTTACTTAATATTTACATCATGCTTCAAATCTTTATGGCCTGTTTCGCTGCTTTTCTCTAAACTGCGAGCCGGGTGATATAAAAACCGGCGCAGTAGCCCTCCGATTATTGCAACAGGAGCAGAGAAGATGGCGGTAGTAACACAGAGGGCGAGGATAAACCAGTATCGTTTCATCTGGCATAAAGATGATATGCATCTGCCGGGGGTAGCGGTAAAGGCTTCATATGTGTTCTTGCAGCTCGTTGACCTTGCTCTGACCATTTTCGGTGCATCTATCGGATTTTCAGAGTTGAATGCCATAATGAAGGGGATGCTTTCTGCGCCGTTAGAGCTTCTGGTATTCAAGCTTGTTATCCCTGTCCTTATCGCCTGGATCGTCCCCTGGAAGTTTCTTTTGCCAGCCATTGCCCTTCTGCTCATGGTGGTCGGCTGGAACGTAAAGGAACTGCTGCTCTTATCCTTTTAGTCCTGCTGTGGCTGGCATCTAAACGCGGCTAGTGAATAAGTACTACTCATATTGGCCATAAAGATGGATACTATTCTCTCCGTAAGTTAGTTATATTTACTATCAGGGGACAGCCGCGATGGATGTAATATACACTGACCAGGAATACCCGGTTAATTTGGTGGCCAAGATTAGGCGCATTTCCAATCTATTGACACAGCAGGAAATAGCCACTGTGGCTGGCGTTTCCGGCGAAGACGTTGATTTGTTTGAGCGGGGCCAGCCCATGAAAATCGCAGCCAGGCGCAAACTTGTGGAGGCATATACCTTTAAAGGCACCATCAATAAATACCTGCTTAACCGCGTCTATGAAAATGATTTCCACCGCTGATGCGCAGCAGTGCCTTTCGCCTTGTTTTGCGCTAGGTGCCGATGTGATATATTTATCTTCTTCTGCCTTAATTCGCTTTGCTTCAGCCCTGCCGAGTTGAGGAATGTGTTGGCTATCCCCCGCAGATGAAGTCGCTAAGTTTAGAGGAAATACCCAATTAAACTAATAGCTAGCATACTACTGCTTGTCGGGCGATGTTGTTTATATTAATATTGGTCGCTGTATTTTAAGTGTAGTCATTGGGCATAGTCATGCCAGGCTTGAAAGTAAGCTGGAGATAACGCATGTTTGAGAGGATAGTTGTGCCGCTGGACGGCTCCAAGTTGGCTGAGGCGGCTTTACCTTTTGCGGAAGAGCTGGCGGCAAAGATGGGCATGGGGGTCCTGAGGGCCTCGTCCTCCGAGGTCTAGGGCAAGGGGGCCCGGGTGCCCATGGCCGAGGACGACGACTGTGTCCTCGGCGCCTCGGTCCGAC
>CAYWUK010000008.1:12991-17580 GCA_964461475.1 uncultured Dehalococcoidaceae bacterium | reverse complement strand
TAATCCCCCTTTGCAAAGGGGGAAACAGAGAGAGATTTTGTAAATCGCCCTTAGTCCCCCTTTGCCAAGAGGCTTTGCCCACAAGTTCTTATTGTTAGAATAACTAATCGGGGATATAATAACATAGAGCAGAGAAAAGGGAGGAAACAAATGACACAAATAATTGCCGCTTTATGCGAAAATAGAAAAAAATTAGTGTTTGTATCTGATAGGATGGTTAGTGACGCAGAATATACTTTACACTTTGAGCATGAACCCAAAGGGCAAATGTTATCTTATAATGCAATGGTATTATCATCGGGAACAATGCATGAACCAGAAATAATAGATATATCTCGTAACGAAATCGCTGGCAGAATGAAATTGCCCCAAATGATAGAAATATTGTCTAAGAATTATAGGGCAACAAGAAAGAAGCGAATTGAGACAGAAATATTAAGCAAATATGGTTTCCAATCGTTTGATGATTACCATAGCAAACAAAAACAATTAGCTGATACAGTTTTAGAATGCATTGAAGGCGAACTCCAGAACTACGAACTTGATTTAGGAATAATATTTGGTGGTATTGATATTGATGGAGCTCAAATATATGTTATAGAGGACCCTGGAACCCCGATTAGCCATACTGAAGTCGGCTTTTGTTGCATGGGGAGCGGTGAACGCCATGCCGACCCAGTATTTGCTTTTTATGAATATAAACCTTCTATGAATATTGGGGATGTTTTATATATCTCATATGTAGCTAAAAGAAGGTCAGAAATGGCTGGTGGTGTAGGAAAAGATACTGATGCTTGGGTTATGAGTGAAGATGGATGTTACAAAGTAAAAGAATCAACGGTGAAAAAGTTAGATGATTGTCTCCAAAAAGTAAACCTATCAGAACTGCTAATTAACATAGATATAGAATGTGAAGATACGCCTGAATTACCAAACGAGGAGAAGTAGAGGCTTTTTACTTTACTTTTCTTTACGTCTCGGAAGGCTCTTATTCCCTTAATCTCCAAGGCAAAGTGGTCAGGGGGATGGATTTCAAACTACCCAATATCCTCCAGCGCCTGTTTTAAGTCCTGCGGAAGCTCGGAGGTGAACTCCACATACTCGCCGGAGGACGGCAGCTTAAAGCCAAGGCGGCAGGCGTGCAGGAACTGCCGCGCCAGATGGGGAGACTTCACCCCGTAGGTAGCATCCCCCGCAACAGGATAGCCGATGGCGGCGAGGTGCACCCGTATCTGGTGGGTGCGCCCGGTCTGCGGCCTCACCTCAATTAAAGTATAGTCCCCCAAATATTTCACCACGCGGTATTCCGTGCGCGCCTCCCTCCCGCCGGATACCACGGCCATGCGCTTGCGGTTGGTGGGGTCGCGCCCTATTCCCGCCTCGATGATGCCCCGCTCCGGGGTGAGCCTGCCCTTCACCAGCACCAGGTAGGCCTTGGCTATGGAGCGCGACCTGAACTGCTCCGAAAGGTTGTTCTGCGCCTGAGCGTTCTTGGCCACCAGCATCAGCCCCGAGGTGTCCTTGTCCAGCCGGTGCACTATGCCCGGCCGCAGCGAATCGCCGATGTCGGCCAGATGGGGAAAGTGGGATAAGATAGCATTCACCAGCGTGTGGGTGGGGTGCCCCGGCGCCGGGTGGACGGTCAGCCCTGGCGGCTTGTCCACCACGAGAAGGTCGGCGTCCTCATAGACGATGTTTAGCGGGATTGCCTCCGGGGACAGTGGGCTGGGTGGGGTGGGGGGTATGAGAACGCTCACCTCGTCGCCGACGTTGAGCTTCAGGCTCGCCCTGGCGGCAAGGCCGTTGACTGTAACATGGCCGCCCGCTATCAGTTTCTGGACATGAGTCCTGGATAGCCCCGGGCATTTGTCCACAACAAACTTATCCAGGCGGACGCCCGCCTCATCGGCCACAAAGCTACTGGCTTCTATCATCATCAATTTTTTGAGGCTACGGTCAAGCGGAGGATGATGTAAGCAAATATGATGACGCCGATGGTCACCGCAGAATCTGCGACGTTGAACGCCGGCCAGACCTTGAAATCGATGAAGTCGGTAACCTGCCCGAAACGGATGCGGTCAATCAGGTTGCCCACCGTGCCGCCGAGGACAAGGCCGAGGGCCGTCCTGCTCAGCATATTATCAATGGGGAGAAAGCTGCGCCGCGAGAGGAATGCAGCGAGCAGTATGGCAACGACCCCGACAAAGGCAACGATAGTCAGGATGAAAGACTGGTCGTGAAACAGGCCAAAGGCGGCCCCGGTATTATTGATATGGATAATCTGAAAGATGCCGGCGTCAAACAGCATATATCCTGTGGCTACATTATCTCTTATCCAGGCTTTGCTGAGCTGGTCCGCAGCCACCACGGCTGCCGCGATGAGGAGGAAAAACACATTTTGCCAGCTATGCCGGGGGCGGTTTACTCTTTGCATCCTTTGCCTGTTTTGCCTTGCAATCCATGCACACACTTGCCTGTGGAAGTGCCTCTAGGCGGGCGGGGTCAATGGCCTTTCCACAAATATCACATAAACCATAGGTTCCCTTTTCAAACTTCTCCAGGGCATGCTCTACCTCAGCCAGCTGCTCTCTGGTGCGCCTCTCCAGGGCCAGCCTCTTTTCCAGCTCCAGCGTCTCAGTAGCCTCTTCCTCCCTTTTGCCGAAGGGGCTGCCCTCACGCCTCTCGTCTGCCGTAGAGACATTAGTCTGCAGCTGCTCCAGTTCCTGCATCAAGCGTGCATGTTCACTCTCTAAGCGTGCCCGTAATAAATTTGAACCATTAGCCATTTTTCCCTCCTCCGCCTTCTTATCCCTTTAAGATGGACTGACCGCAACCTCCACCTGCGCTCGTATGTAAGCTATTATACTCAACTGTTAATCAGAATGGCAACGGCAGGGATAATCAGTCCGGCGTTATGGCAAAGAACAGACAGAACAAGTGTAACCTATTTATCCCCTCTGGTCAAGCCCATTAGCGAAAATAGCGCCTTGCTGCTACCCATTGTCAATAAAACGGAGCAAAAACTTGACACCATACTCAGCAAATCATTATACTGTGAATAACTTGTAGAAACAAGTCCCCTTTTTGTAGCGGCGCGGGGTGGAGCAGTGGTAGCTCGTCGGGCTCATAACCCGAAGGTCGTTGGTTCAAATCCAACCCCCGCTACCAAATCTGAAGCTAAAAAGCCAAAAGTAAAGCCCCTGAAATCAGGGGCTTTATCTATTCTGCTAACAAATTGCTAACAGAACTGCCTTAGGCTCTACCGCCAAACAACCCATCGAACTCAGCTGTTCCAGCTCGAAGATGGTTCGTGAAGATTGTCAAGAATTGCCTAAGCGAAGAAGCCTCAATTAGTTCGGTTGGCAGGCCACCGTCGAGATTTCGATAATCAATCGTAATCCCATCCTTCATCGGAAGGGATGGGATGGGTGTTTGTAGGCTAGGGTGATGGATCTGGATAGAAAGGCAAACGGCAAAAAAGGCAAGGACGGCGTATTTTTTCCTAAGCTCAACAAACCTCTTCTTTTGAGGGGGAGAAAACCTTTCGGCCTTGCGAAAAATCCGAGAGTTAATCGGCTCCGTATATTCAACTAGAGCATCGTACTCTTGGAACAGCTGTGGCAGCATATGGCGTTGAATCCACCTGTCAACAAACAACTCTTGGAATGATGTCCAACTCAGCAATTTTATGTTGGAGTTTGCCGCCGCCTCGTAGGCTCCCTTCTGGAAGTTTTTAGACGAAATAATGAACCCCCAATTGGCGCCATAATCGAGTACCACGGTTCGGAAAGCATGGACGATAGTCTTGGGGACTGAACTCTTCCAGCGCTTGCACTCGCACAGGTAAATAGAGGTCGGGGTTTGAGTAGTATCCTCTGCGTACACGTCAATGTTAACAGGACCTCTTACGGTCTCGATGTGTTTAGCAACTTCTGCCTTCAGGCCGCATTCAGCAAGTATCTTGGCAACTTCATCTTGTAGGGCGCGCCAATTATTTGGCAGCTCGTTAGTTATGATATTCACTCAATCTCCGCGTCTTTGATTGTATTGCATTATAACATCCAAGAGGAAAATATCCCACATTTCTATATTGCGCGTCCCTAGCATTTGGTGCTAAAGTTGTCACTCAGGCATTGGCTCTGGGCTGTCGATTCTTTTGCAGGTGAAGGCTTCGTCAAACCGCTTCGCTACTGCCTCTTGAAGTACTGGTGCTACAGGGCTATAAGTATCAAGGTTTATCTGGATGCTTGAACGTCCTGGCCTTTCTTGCGCAGGCATTACACTGGCCGCGCAGCAGCAAATCGTGCTCTGCCAGGGTATAGCCCTCCGGCAAGAGACTGGCAAGGCCCTCAGGGCAGCCACTGATTTTGAACAATCTATCGCAGATGTTGCAGAGGAAATAGTGGTGATGAACGTTTGAGGCGACCTCCCAACGCGGGGGCTGCCCTGGCAAATCAACCTGCACAACCTCTCCGTCCCCCTGGAGAGCTTTCACGCTTCTATAAACCGTAGCGATTCCCAGTCTGGCGACTTCATTCTTAGCCAGTTCAAGTATTTCACTTACGGATAATGGACGGCCACAGTTCGCC
>CAYWUK010000008.1:0-12981 GCA_964461475.1 uncultured Dehalococcoidaceae bacterium | reverse complement strand
GCGCTGTTGCGTTGCCCTGACCATGTTATACCCCTTTTTGATAACCGATTATCATTATTTTAGCACCACTTCCCCGCTATTTCCAGATTACTTATGTCAGCATTGCCACTGAAAGTGAGCCATTCACCGCTTGCCTTTTTATTGATAATGGGTTATCATTAACTTCAAGCGAAGGTCGGCTAACAGGAGAGGCAGAATGCGAGGTAAATACGCCCTGATATCAGCGCTCGTAGCGGCGCTTCTCCTGGCCACGTCATCCTGTCAGCCGGCAAAAATCAGCGAGAAGAAGTCCATCGTTGTCACCTATTCCATACTCGGCTCCATCGTAAAAGAACTGGTTGGCGACATGGCAACCGTGACAGTATCAGTTCCCAAGGGGCTGGACCCTCACGAATGGGAGCCATCCGCCAGGGACATAGAGACAATGAACAGGGCCGACCTCGTCATTGAAAACGGACTTAACCTTGAAGGCGGCATGGAAAAGACGCTCCAGGCAGCGAAAAAAAACGGCGTTAAGTTCTTCACGGCTTCGGACTACATCGCCGTGCGCCATGTCGGGCCCGGCGAGGGAATACCCGCCGGCGACCCGGACCAGGTCATCGGCGCAGCCGACCCGCATCTCTGGATGGACCCTCTGACCGTTAAAAGCGCCGTGAGCGCGCTGGCCCCCGCCCTGATAAAAGACCTTAATCTCGATGTCGCCAGCAGGGCAACCGACCTGGAAAGCCGGCTGGACGGCTTAAACGCCGAGGTGGCGAATACGGTGGCGCAAATACCGCAGCAGGACCGCAAGCTTGTCACCGGCCATGAATCAATGGGCTATTTTGCCCGGCGCTATGGCTTTAAGTTCGTGGGGGTAATTATACCCAGTTTATCTTCGCAGGCAGGGGTATCGGCGGCGGACATGGCTGCCCTTAAAAAGGCCATTGAAGATAACCAGGTCAGGGCGATATTCACCGAGCTTGGCACATCGCCAGCAGTGGCCAAGGTCATCGGCGATGAAACCGGCGTGAAGGTAGTTGAACTGACCACTCATGCCCTGCCCGGCGATGGCTCCTATTTCACATTCATGAAAAACATCGCCAACACCATCACCGATGCGCTAAAATAGGATATAGCTATGGACTTATTGATTACGCCATTCGCAAGCAACGACTTTATGCTGCAGGCCCTCATCGCCGGCGTCCTGGTCTCCATTGCCTGCGCTATTGCCGGCACCTTTGTCATCCTGCGCGGGCTGGCTTTCATCGGCGATGCGCTCGCACACGGCGTGCTCCCCGGCATAGCGGTGGCGATTCTGGTAGGCTTTTCGGGCATCATCGGCGCTGCCATCGGGGCTGCCTTCATGATTGGCGGCATCACGCTGATTACGCAGCGCTCCCGATTATCCTCGGACACCGCCATCGGGCTCTTATTCGTCGGGATGTTATCCCTCGGCGTGTTAATCGTATCGCGCTCAAACTCCTTCAGCGGCGACCTTACTCGCATACTATTCGGCGAGATTCTGGGCATCGGCACCCAGGCAATCGTGATTCAGCTCATAGCTACTATTGTCATCGCTGCCATCGCCGTCATCTGTGCCCGGCCATTCTTGCTGCTCAGCTTTGACCCGGAACAGGCCGAGGTTGCCGGCTTCTCGGTAAGGCTCTATCATAATATTATGCTCTTCATGGTCGCGGCCACCGTGATTGTATCCTTCCAGACTGTGGGCACCCTGCTTGTCTTTGGCCTGCTCATCGCCCCGGCGGGGGCAGGGGCACTCCTTGCCCGCCGCATAGAAGCGATGATGGCCTGGGCCATGCTTTTTGGGATACTGTCAATGTACTCTGGTTTGCTTATCAGCTACTACTTTGACCTGGCCGCGGGCGCCGCTATAATACTGGTGGCCATAATAATCTTTTTTGTCATATTCATCTTGCAGAATATACGACAGCGGCAAATCGTCCCAGCTCAGGAGGCAACACATGAATAGCCAAGAAACCGCTGCAGGCGAAAACGGCGCCACTACGGCGAGCAGCAATGATTACAGTCCCTGCGTCCGGGCCAGCCATCTTAGCATCGGCTACCCCGTCGAAGTTGTTGTGTCAGATATCAACTTTGAGATGGGCCCTGGAGAGGCTTTAGCCCTGATTGGCACCAACGGCTCGGGTAAATCAACCCTCCTTAAGACAATTGTAGGCCTGCTCCCGCCCATGAGGGGCCAGCTATCTATATTCGGGATGCCTCCCGGCAACAATCATGCAAGGATAGCGTACCTCGGCCAGTTCCATCGCTCGGGATTTGTCCTGCCCCTTCGTGCCATCGATGTCGTGCGCATGGGCCGTTTCCCGCTACATGGGCTTTTGAAACAAATGGGCCGAATGGATGACGAAATCATTCTATCTGCCATGCGTTCCATGGGCATTGAAAAGCTGGCGGACACCCCGCTGCGCAGGTTATCCGGCGGCCAGCAACAGCGCACCTATCTCGCCCAGGTGCTGGCCCATCAGGCGGACCTGCTGGTGCTTGACGAGCCAACTACAGGCCTGGACGCTGGCGGCCGCGAGCTCTATTTGCGGGCTATCAACGAAGAGGTGTGCCGGGGGGCTTCCGTCATAATTGCCACTCACAATATACATGACGAAGCGGCGCTCTGCCGGCAGGTAATGCTGCTGGCGCGCAAGGTGGTCGCTTTCGGCGCGCCGCAACAGGTGATAACCCCCGAAGCTTTGCTGGAGACCTTTGGCATCGCCGTTACCGGCGATAAGACCGTACAGGTGTTTGAGTGTCAGCACAGGGATGATACCGAGGGCCTTGGCCCTAATATACCAAGGCGCTGACCTGTTCATGTGGGCTTGTTCTCAAATCGGTCATTACCGAAAGGCAAACGATGATTGTTATTAACGTAAATCCAGTTGCATTTTCCGTAGGGCCGCTGGCCGTCCACTGGTATGGCCTGATGTATATAGTGGGCATAACAGTCGGCCTGCTTGTGGCCTGGCCTTACGCCAGGTCTAAAGGGCTCGCCGAAGAACAGCTTGAAAAGGTCGTCTTCTGGGCCATTCCTGCCGGCCTTGTCGGTGCCAGGCTATACTACGTCATCCAGCAGCCCCTGGGGCCATACCTTGCCGAGCCGTGGCGCGTCTTCGCCGTCTGGGAGGGCGGCATGGCCTTCTACGGCGCCATCTTCGCCGTGCTCATCGTGCTGCTGGTGGCAGGCTGGCGACTGAAAATCTCCATCCTGAAATTGCTGGATATGGGGGCCATATTTGCCGCCGTAGGCCAGTTCTTCGGCCGCATCGGCAACTTCATAAACGGCGACGTTATCGGCTACCCCACCAACCTCCCCTGGGGGGTGGTCTATGCCAATCCCAACTCGTTCCCTGCCCGACATGACATAGCCTACCAGCCTGCGGCAGCGTATGAGGCGTTGATAAACGTGGTACTTTTCAGCCTCCTCTGGTGGCTGCGCAAGAGGGTGAAACCGGGCATATTGTTCTTCGTCTATATCCTCGGCTATTCTTTGAGCCAGATAATCGTCTTCTTCTGGCGGGACAACGAGGTCTTATTCCTCGGCCTGAAGCAGGCGCAGCTGACCGCCATAGGGGTTATAATAGCCGCCCTGATAGCCTTCTTCGGGCTGCGCTGGTGGAGACGAATAACTGGTGCCTCATCATGAGCGATTGAGGCTAACGCTTAAAGGGCAATTCCGTTGGACTTATTTCGGGCGTTTTGTTATAGTAATTCAATAGACATTCCTCACAGGCAATAACCTAGCTGGCTCAGAAGCAATCACAAGCCGCAGAAGATATAAAAGATGACCGAGCACTCTAAACCAGAAGTCAGCAAAAACGTCGTAATGCTGATTGCCGCCATGAGCTCCTTCATCACCCCTTTCACCGCATCCTCAGTCAATATCGCCCTCCCCTCAATTGACAACGAGCTATTGTTAACCGCAGTGGCGCTGAGCTGGGTAGCTACTGCATACCTGCTCGCCGCCGCCACTTTTTTAGTGCCTTTCGGACGAATAGCGGATATTTACGGCAGGAAAAAGATTTTTCTTATCGGCATCACCATTGATGCCATCGGCTCTATCCTCTGCGCCATTTCAAACTCCGGCATCTGGCTTATCGCTTTTCGGGCCATGCAGGGACTGGGCGGCGCCATGATATTCGGCACGGGAGTCGCCATTTTGACGTCGGTTTTCCCCGCTAAGGAGCGAGGCAGGGCACTAGGCATAAACGTGGCGGCAGTTTATACCGGCCTATCGGTTGGGCCGCTAATCGGCGGCACCCTCACCGAACACCTGGGTTGGAGGAGCATCTTATTCCTCAATGCCTTACTGGGGCTGATAGTTATCATCATCGTTCTATGGAAGCTGAAAGGAGAGTGGGCAGGCGCCAGGGGAGAAAAACTTGATTATATCGGCTCTATAATTTACTGCCTGTCACTGGTTACCCTGATATACGGTTTTTCCGAGTTGCCAGCATTAACTGGCGCCTGGTTAATCCTGCTTGGCATACTGGGCTTTGTGGCCTTCGCCAGGTGGGAAGTGAGGACAGCACACCCCGTGCTCAACATCGCCTTCTTCCGCGATAACACCGTCTTCAGGTTCTCAAATCTGGCCGCGTTGATTAACTACGGCGCCACATACGCCGTTGCCTTCCTGCTGAGCCTCTACCTGCAATACATAAAAGGCTTCACTCCGGAACACGCCGGACTGATTCTGATAGCCCAGCCCGTAATGCAGGTCCTCTTCTCCCCTATTGCCGGCAGCCTTTCCGACAGAATTGAGCCGCGCATCGTTGCTTCCGCAGGAATGGCCCTGACAACTACAGGCCTTGTGCTGCTCACTTTCCTGAACGGCGGGACTGCCCTTACCTTCGTTGTAATCAGCCTGATTATCCTGGGCATCGGCTTCGGCATCTTCTCGTCGCCAAACACCAATGCGGTGATGTCCTCCGTGGATAGAAGGTTCTACGGTGTAGCCTCGGGCACACTGGGCACTATGAGGCTGACCGGGCAGATGTTCAGCATGGCGCTGACGCTGCTGCTCTTCGCGCTATACATAGGAAGAGTGCAGATAACGCCCGAATACTACCCGCTTTTCCTGAAAAGCATGAAAACGGCGTTTAGCATTTCGGCGGCCCTTTGCTTTGCCGGCATCTTTGCCTCAATCGCCAGGGGCAGGACGCACGTACGAATCCAGACATAGACAGAAGTCTTGGCAAATTCATCCGAGAGGCACAAGGGCATTCACGCCTATTTCTGGATGCTTACCTGGTTCAGCAGAGGAAAACCAAGCGGATTCAGCGCGTAATTTTTTACGTAGGGCTTTACCAGTATATAGCTGCGGTTGAAAAACAGCGGCAGCACGACGGCATCCTGGACTATCATTTGCTCCGCCTGCTGGTACATGCCCAAGCGGACATTAGGGTCCTGCTCAACGGCTGCTTTGTCCAGCAAAGAGTCCAGCTGCGGATTGCTGTAATCGCCGGCGTTGCTCTGGGAGCCGGTGTGGAAAAGCACATCCAGGAAGTCCTGCGGGTCGGGATAATCGGCAATCCAGCCCGAATCAAATAGCTGGTCTTTCTCCTTCTTCAGCGCGTAAAGGAAATTTTCCGGCTCAAGCTGCCTGACCGTCACTTTAACACCCAGGTTGCGCTGCCACTCCTCTATGACGCCGCCAATCACGCCCGAGATATCCCCACCCCACCCGGACGTGGTCAGGATGATGGGCGGCAAATTGGAGACATCGCCGTATTTCGAGGCTGCAATGAGCTCTTTCGCCTTCGCAGGGTTAAAGCGCAGCCCTCCCAGGCCGCTGTTGTAGCCCGGCATCCCGGGAGGAAGAATGCCGTATGCCGGAGATACCACGCCTTTGGTGGCGAGGGCTATCAACCGCTCCCTATCCACAGCATAGGTGAAGGCCTGCCGCACGTTCACATCGTCAAAGGGCGGCACCGAGGCATCAAAACCGAGGTAATACAGGCTCAGCTCGGGATATACGCTCAGCTCCCTGGAGGCCGGGTTGCTCGGGTCGGTAACCAGCCCTATATAGCTGGCGAAGACATAAGACACGTCAATGGAGCCTTCCTGGTATAGCTGCAAAGGGTTGCCGCTGAAAAGTTTGAAGTCCACTTCACTCAGCCTGGCCTTATCTCCATAGTAGCCATCGTTGCGCTCCAGCACCAGCACCTGGTCTTTCTGCCACTGCTTCAGCTTGAACGGCCCGGTGCCGTTGGGGTGCTGCCACCAGGAACTGCCCGATTCCACGTTAGCCCTGTCCACGACGAAGGCGGTGGGATAAGCCATCTTATCCAGAAAATAGGCTTTGGGCGCGTCAATAGTGACTTCAAGGGTATAGTCATCCAGCACCTTAACCCCGCTCAACTGCGCGACTTTGCCGCTCAACACATCCGCCGCCCCCACTATATCGTTGAGGTATGTCCCCGCCGTCAGGGAGCCGGTATTAGGGCTCAGCGCCCGCTCCCAGGAATACTTGAAGTCAGCTGCCCTGACCGGCTTGCCATCGTGGAAAGTCACATCATGGCGCAGGTGAAAGGTGAACGTCCTGCCGTCCGCGCTCTTGTCCCAACTCTCGGCGATATCCGGAGCCACCTGAAGTTTCTCGTCCAGTCGCACCAACCCGCCGAAAATCTGGATGATATACATCGCCGATGATGCCTCCGCCGCCACCGCCGGGTCTAATGTTATCGGCCCGGTATCGGCCAGGTTCAGCGTGCCCTGACCACCGACCTGGGGAGATGGGGCAGGGGCCGGCCCTGGCTTGGCAATGTCGCCGAAGCAGGACGTTGCCATGGAAGCCAGCAACAGCAGACATAGCAGCAATACCACGACTCTGCTGCCGACTCTGCCGGAAGAGGATTTATAACTCAAAACATCCTCCATGCTTCCCCAAATTTTCGTCTTGCTCACTTACGGCCATCAAAACGATGACGGGGCTGCTGCCAGCACATGCTCCCGCTGCGGGACGATGACTGTTTTGCTAATGCCGAGGCTCTGTCGCCACAGGGCGTCAAGGCCATCCTGGTCAAAGCCATATACCTGCTTAAGTGCGTCATCGTAGCCGCTGCCCTGATGAAATATCTCCAGCAACTGGTTCATCTTGTCCTTCCCATATTTTTGAATGAGAAAGGTGGCTATGCTATTGCTCTCGCCATAGGATATATAAGCCTCTTCGGGTACCGCCGAAAAGGGGCTGGACAGGCTGCGCACGGAAATCAACAGGTTGTTCTTTATGGCATAGTTAAGCGCCGCCTCATAGTCCGGGGACAAAGAGCCTTCGCCATAAGTAGCCAGGCCTTCGTCCAGCCAGGTCGGCAGGTCAGCCCCATAGTTATTGAAGGTTATCTGCCCCACGGCCCAGTGCGTCAGCTCGTGAGGGACGGCCCTCTGGCCGTAGGCCAAATCGCTTGGTGAGACGCCGATGGCGATGATATCGTAGCCGGAAAAGGTCACGCCGCCCTCCCACTGCTGCGGGAAAAGCTGAGAGCCCTGCAGGTCACGCGCGCTGGCGTAGATATAAATGCGGACATGCCCCTGGGGCACGGCGCCCGTGTCATTCTCAATCCTTTGCAGCCCCTGCTGAGCAGCAGCCATGAGCGCATCGGCGAAGGCATCATTTCCATTGTACCAGAGCAGGATAACCGGCCCTTCGCTGATGGACTGCCACTGGTGCCTGTCATCATCAAAGGAGACCGTGGCGCGGCTCGTCTCCGCGCTCTTCCCCGCCGCGTCCTCAGCCGTCCACCAGTATTCAACCTGTGCCCCCGGCGGCAGGCTGCTCTTCCTCATATCCCAGACCCATTGCGCGTCCACAGACGGCGCCGGGCTGAACTGGGGCCAACCTTCGCTGAGCACGCTGGCGAAATTCTGCCGCTCCACCATGTAGTGCAGCCTGAGCTTCACAATGTTGGCGTCGCTCTGCGCCTTCACCCGAAACGCCATTGAGGCCGGGAAGGAAATCTGGACTGAGCTGCTCAGGGCGATGTCGGATGCAGCCAACGACGGCGAGCTCAACGTCGGCGCAAGTGGAACGGCGGCCAGCACCAGCAGCAAAACACCCGCTAAGGCTCTGGTTATCGCTGATAAATGACGCCTCATCTCGCTCCCCTCGGGCAGGATTTACTGTTCGCAGTGTATTACCTTATCAAATTCATTGCAAGTGCTGATTATTCAACAGAATCTCAAACATAATTTAGCAGGCAGAACCTTAAATAGTCATAAAACTAGCCCACAAAACATTACAAACTTATGACATTTCGCTGCGGGCTCCGCCGAGGACAGCGCGCACGAAAGGATGTTAATATAATTATAGCAGATTAATTTCAATTACTGGAGGATGATAATGAAAACCGAGGGCAACACCATCCTGATCACCGGCGGAGCCACCGGGATAGGCTTCTCTCTGGCGGAAGCCTTAACCAAAGCTGGCAATAAGGTAATTATTTGCGGCAGAAGGGCAGGCAAGCTGAAGGAAGCCAGGAACAGGCTTCCGCAGATAGAGACAATAGCATGCGATGTGTCCAAAGAGAAAGAGCGCCAGGCGCTGTTCAATTGGGTCAGGGACAACTATAAAGGTCTGAACATGCTGATTAACAACGCCGGGATTCAGAGGATGATTGACTTTAAGAAGGGAACGCAGAGCCTGTTCGCCGGCGAAGATGAAATCGAAACCAACTTCTCCACCCCTATCCACCTGTCGGCGCATTTTATTCCTCTGCTCTTAAAGCAGAATGAAGCTGCTATTATAAATGTCTCCTCCGGCCTGGGCTTCGTGCCCATAGCCGCCATGCCCGTCTATTGCGCCACCAAAGCCGGGCTGCACTCTTTTACCGTGTCGCTCAGGCACCAGTTGAGGGATACCACCATAAAGGTCTTTGAAATAGTGCCGCCCGCGGTTGATACCGAGCTGGGCAAAGGGACAACCGGCGAAGAGGCACAGGAGTACAGGGGCATGCCGCCAGCCGAGGTCGCCAGGGCGACTTTAACGGCTATACAGAACAACGAATATGAAATAGTGGTTGGAGAAGCCAAGGGACTGGTGATGGGAGCGAGAAACGACCCCGAACAGGCCTTCGCACGCCTCAATCAATGGTGAATTGCAATATTCGGGGAATTGGGTAACCTGATAATAATGCTCAGGGGAGCCATGCCGACTGTTTTCCCGGGGACAGCGTTAATCGGCACGTAAAAACACCCTGAGGACACACAATGGTCTGCGTTAGCGGGCCATGCATGTCCTCAGGAGCTAGACCAATCTCTACTGGCTCGGACGTGTTTTACTGTAGCAATCGCTGCAATACACCGGTCTGCCTTCGCGTGGCTCAAATGGCACTTCGGTGTCCTTGCCGCACTGGGCGCATACTGCGGGGAACATCTGGCGTCGCGGCCTGGCACCGTAGCTGCCAGTTCCGTAGCGCTCCGCTTTTCTGGTCTGGCGACAAGCCGGGCAGCGCTTGGGCTCGTTGGTATAGCCTTTGCTGGCGAAGAACTCCTGCTCTTCAGCGTTGAAGGTGAAGCTTGCCCCACAATCGGCGCACTCAAGCGTCTTATCCTGATAACTCAACGGATGACCTCCTTTCCTCAAATAGTTGGTTGTTGCTAAGGTCATCCGTAGCTGAGTATATCGGGACTGGTATAGCTAACTGGGTGATAACCTAGACTGAAAACCACCGCTGCTATTATACATAAGCAAATGGCGTTTTGCAATGGTTATCCTGGAAAATTCAAAAATAAGTTAGCGGCTGTCCTTCTCAATAGCGGCCTGGGTTAGATATCTCTGCCTATAACCTGGGCAATCGCCTTGAGCTCTTTCATCAATTTGGCAAAGTCGGATGGGGTAAGAGATTGCAGCCCGTCTACCAGGGCTTCCTTCGGGTTAGGGTGCACTTCAATAAGCAGCCCATCCGCCCCTGCCGCCACCGCTGCCCTGGCTATGGCCGGCACCAGAGAGTAGTGGCCTGCGCAATGGCTCGGGTCAACAATTATTGGCAGATGGCTCACCTTCTTTATTGCCGGGATGGAGGAGATGTCCATGGAAAAGCGCACGCTGTCCTCAAATGTCCTGATGCCGCGCTCGCAGAGGACGACCTTATTATTCCCTTCGGCAAGGAGATAATCGGCAGCAGTAAGCCACTCCGTAATGGTGCAGGAAAAGCCGCGCTTGAGCACTACAGGGTGTTTGCTTTTGCCGACCGCCGTTAGCAGGGAAAAATTCTGCATGTTGCGGGAGCCGATTTGAAGGATATCGGCGGATTTGGCCACGATTTCAATATCATGTGGGTCTACCACTTCGGTGATTACCGGCATGCTGAAGCGCTCTCTGACCTTCGCCAGCAGCTCCAGTCCGGCTTCCTCAAGCCCCTGGAAGCTGAAGGGAGAGGTGCGCGGTTTGAAGGCGCCGCCGCGCAGGACGCTGGCCCCACATTCCTTCACTATCCTGGCCGCCTCGGCAAGCTGCTTCTCGCTCTCAACTGCACAGGGACCGGCCATGACGATGATGCGCTTGCCCCCAATTCTAATCCCATCAATGGAAACCAGGCTATCGTTCCGCTTGTACTCGCGGGAGGCGAGCTTGTATGGCTTCATAATGCGGGTTACGCTCTCCACGCCGGGGAGCACGGCGAAGATATCAGTGGAGGTCTGACCGGTATTGCTTCCCAGGATGGCGACCACCGTCTTGTCGGTGCCCAGGTTCAACTGAACATTGAAGCCAAGCGACTTAGCCCGCTCAACCACGCTATCCACTTCGCCCTGGCTGGCGCCTGTTTTCATCTCAACTATCATGTTATGTCCTCATCTCAACCCTTTAGACTTTCCACCATCCGCCGCCCCAGATTGCGCGCCTCCTCCACCAGGAGGGAGTTTTTCCTGGCCTCCCCGATGTGCCTGGCAAGTCCCCAGACCACGAATGTCCTGTCTTTGCCAACGCTGAAGGTCTCGTTGATGTAGCGTTTTAAGGTGTGTATGGTGTCGGCGATGCCGCCATCGCCTGCCGCCACCGCGATGACGCCCACCACCCTTGCCCCAGACTTTACCCCATGCTTATAGAGGAAATCGTTGCGGTCGATGAATGCCTTCATCTGGGCGCTGACATTGTAGTAGTAAACAGGGCTGGCCAGGATGACCCCGTCCGCCTTCAGGACTTTATCGATGATCCAGATGGCGTCGTCATTCTGCAGGCAGGAAGCGAATGTGGCGCACTTATCGTGGCCGAGGCAGGGGTTGATATCATACTGGCTGAGCACGATTTTCTCGACATCGGCCCCCATCTTTGCCGCTTCGTCAAAGGCCTGGCCCACCAGATAAGAGGTATTCCCCTTCAGCCTGGGACTGCCACATATGGCAACGATTTTCATGCACCCTCCTGAGAATCAGGGATTGTGACGTTTCCTGGTTCATTATAGCACAGGAGGAGCAGACGCCATAAGTTAATCACTGAGAGACACGGTTTACAAAACAACGCTGCGGAGTATAAACTGGACAGGCGGGATGTGGAGATGTTCGGCAGGCAAGATTTCCCTTTGCTTATTGTTTAAGATGCAAAAGGAGCCAGAGATGCTGGATGCGGCTTTAGAAAAAAGGATTTTATCTGTCCAGAAGAATGAAATAACCGAATATTTCATATACAGGGGGCTGGCGCAATCAACAAAAGACCCTCATAACAAGAGCATACTGGAGCGCATCGCGAAGGACGAGCTCGGACATTCCGCTATATGGGGAAAATACACCAATAAAGCGGTAAAGCCGGACAGGGTGAAGGTCTGGCTTTACCAGTTGATTTCTAAGGTGCTGGGCTTGACCTTCGGCATAAAGCTCATGGAAGGGGGAGAGGAGCAGGCCCAGCGAACATATGGCGAGATTGCTCGCTCCATACCGGAGGCAGCCGCCATTGCCAGCGAAGAGAGCGTGCATGAAAGGCAGCTCATTGGCCTGATAGACGAAGAGCGGCTGAGATATACCGGTGATATTGTCCGCGGCCTGAATATTGCCCTGGTGGAGATTACGGGCACCGTCGCCGGCCTGACCCTCGCCCTTGAGGATGCGGGCCTGGTGGTGCTGGCAGCCCTCATCGCCGGGTTTGCCATGAGCTTATCCGTCGCCAGCACCGAGTATCTGGCCACCAGGGCGGCCGGCGGCTCCAAGCACCCTTTGAAGGCAGTACTTTACGCTGGCCTCACCAATATCCTTACCGTGATATTTTTGATATTTCCTTATTTAATCTTCGCCAATATCTATATCGCCCTGGGCTTCATGGTTTTTAACGCATTAATAGTAATTTTACTGTTCTCATTTTACATATCGGTAGCCAAGACTATCTCCTTCAAGGAGAGGTTCGTTGAGATGTCTCTGCTAAGCATCGGCATAGCAGCCCTTGCCTTTGGCATCGGCCTCCTGGCCAGGGAATTTCTGCATCTGGAGATATAATAGAGAGCAGGTCCGCTTCGGCTATCAGCCAGAACCCGGACCTGCTCTCTCCAACACCAGCCCCAGATAAGGAAAACAGGAGGTCTAAATTAGATACTCCCCATCATAGTCCAAAACGAATCAAGCAGACAGGGCGATATTGCCCATTTCATATGGGGGATATTACCTATGCTCAAGGGGAGGAGATTGTAAAGCTTGCCACATAATATGATAGAATACGGCCATTAAATTAATCAATAAGTGAGAGGGAGACACAAAATGGAACGCAAAGAGGTTTGCAAGTTTTGGGCAAATATCGGTATTACCGCAGGCTTGGCAGTTTTCTTCTTTGGTATAGTCCAGAACTGGAATGACATGAATGGTGCGTGGACTGATATTTGGGCTGGGATAATTCTCATGGTTATAGGATTTGCCCTTGCTGGTATAGGTGGGATGTTTAGAAAAATATAAGCGATAGCCTTTTCAAACTGATACACTATCCGCTGTTTTAATCTGTTGAAACAGGATTGTCCTATGCCGTGTAGCCCTTACTGAAGAACCTCAGGGCGA